>CAXMTM010000058.1:0-3690 GCA_964196385.1 Arenicellales bacterium | reverse complement strand
GCCCGACGTCCGCAACATCTCGCTCGAGATCGTCACCGATGACATGCCATTTTTGGTGGATTCGGTGGGCATGGAGATCAATCGCCAGGGTCTGATCATCGCCCTCACCATACACCCTCTGATCAAGGTCCGCCGCGACGGGGATGGCGTGTTGCAGGAGATCGCCGACAAACCGGCCCCGGACCTGACCGCTGAATCTTTCTTGCGGGTCGAAATTGAAAACGAGGCGATGACGGAAGATCTCGCCAAAGTCGAATCCAGGATACGCCGGGTGCTGCGAGACGTGGCATTCGCAGTACAGGACTGGCCGCAGATCATTGCAAAGGTCACAGAGGTCAACAACTCCACCGAAAAGGCTGCCGTTGCCGTGTCCGAACACGAGGTCGCAGAATCCCGGGCATTCCTGGACTGGTTGGTGGATGACCACTTCGTATTTCTGGGCTACCGGGAATACAACCTGTTGGAGAGAGACGGACAGGACATACTGGAGATCGTGCCCGGATCAGGACTTGGAATCCTGCGTGAGGAACAGGGAGGCACGGTGTCCAGATCATTTTCCGTGTTGCCGCAGGAAGTGCGCAGTTACGCCAGGGAGAAAACGCTGTTGACCCTGACCAAAGGCAACGCCCTGGCCACGGTGCACCGGTCCACACACCTCGACTACGTCGGCATCAAGAAGTACGACGAGAGCAGAGAAGTGACCGGGGAGTATCGATTCCTCGGATTGTATACATCCAAGGTTTTTCTGGACGATCCTTATGAAATACCCGTGGTGCGCAATAAACTTCATGAAGTTACCAGACGATCCGGTTTGCAGATTGGCAGTCACTCGGAGAAAGCACTGCAATCCATCCTGCGCAACTATCACCGCAGCGAGCTTTTCCAGATTTCGTCAGACCTGCTTTACGAAATTGCACTGGGCATCCTGTATTCACAGGAGCGGCAGCAGACCCGGTTGTTCGTAAGAACAGACCCCTTCGGGAGGTTCGCATCGTGCCTCGTATTCGTACCCAGAGACCGCTACGCAACGGATCTGCGCATGCGCATGCAGGGCATTCTGCAACAGGAGTTCAACGGCATCAGTTCGGATTTCACCATTCAACTCGGAGCTTCGATCCTGGCCCGCATCAATTTCTGGATCCGCACTGATCCCGCGCACACAAAAGAGGTGGATGTCACTGTGCTGGAGCGAAAACTGATCGAGGCATCCCGCACCTGGAACGAACAGTTGTTCAGTGCCCTCAACGCAGAACTGCATTCCATCATGCAAGTCAAGATGCTGCTCAAAACGTACGGCGAAGCATTCCCGGCGTCGTATATCGAGTACTTCAGAACAGCGGAGGCCGCCGCCAGGGACATTGTCCTGATGGAATCCATAGACAGGGACAACGATATCAACATGGCGCTCTACAGGCTGCCCGAAGATGAAGGAGACGACGAAAACGTCATCCGCATCAAACTGCTCCACCTGGCCAAACCTATCCCGCTGTCGAATATCCTGCCTATCCTGGAAAATCTCAATCTGCGTATAACGACGGAACGTCCTTTCCCGATCTGGCGAAAAAACAAGGAAGTGATCTGGATAGATGCGTTCAAGACGTTCCACGTCCATGGCAAATACTTCGACATTCCGAGCATCAACCACCGTGTCCAGGCCGCCTTGTTGCATATCTGGAAGGGTCACGCCGAAAACGACGGATTCAATCGCCTGGTGCTGGACGCGGGGCTGGACTGGCGCCAGGTCAACGTGTTACGCACTTGCGGCCGCTACCTCATGCAACTGGCCGTTCCGTTCAGTCAGCGGTATATGGAAGATGCACTGGTCAACAATCCCGGCATCAGCAGCCTGCTGGTTGAATATTTCGAGATCAAATTCAATCCTGAACTTGAGCACCGCGGTACAAGCATTGCGACAATACTGAAAAAAATCGAGGAAGACATCGACGAGGTATCCAGCTTGGACGAGGACCGCATACTCCGTTTGTTCCTGTCGGTCATGCATGCGGCCCTGCGCACCAGTTATTTTCAAAAAGACGAGAATGGATTCAGGCCCGCCCTGGCTATCAAGCTCCGCTCGGAAGAAATCGAAGCGGCGCCCCAGCCGAGGCCCAAGTTTGAGATATTTGTTTATTCGCCCCGCGTCGAAGGCGTTCATTTACGCGGCGGCAAGGTGGCCCGCGGGGGCCTGCGCTGGTCGGACCGGCGGGAAGATTTTCGTACCGAGATCCTGGGATTGATGAAAGCCCAGATGGTCAAGAATGCGGTCATCGTACCGGTGGGCGCCAAGGGCGGCTTCGTCCTCAAACAACCCCCGTCGGACCGCAAGGCATTGCAGCAGGAGGTGGTCGCGTGCTACCGGATGTTCATCCAGTCGCTGCTCGACCTGGCCGATAACCTGGTCGATGGCGCGGCAGTCTCCCCACCCGATACGGTATGTTTTGACGAAAAAGACCCTTATTTCGTGGTGGCCGCAGACAAGGGAACGGCCACGTTCTCCGATATTGCCAACGAGATCGCCATCAACAACAATTTCTGGCTGGGAGACGCGTTTGCCTCCGGTGGATCCACCGGCTACGACCACAAGCAAATGGGCATCACGGCACGGGGCGCCTGGGAGTCCGTAAAACGGCACTTCCGGCAGATGGGCATCAACTGCCAGTCCACGACATTCACCGCTGTGGGGGTCGGCGACATGGGCGGTGACGTTTTCGGAAACGGCATGTTATTGTCTCCGTTCACCCGGCTCATCGCGGCGTTCAACCACATCCACATTTTCATCGACCCCAATCCGGATCACTCCACCAGCTTCGCCGAGCGCAAAAGGCTTTTCGATGGACCGAAGTCATCCTGGGCCGACTACAACACAGAACTTATTTCAGAAGGCGGCGGAGTATTCGAGCGTAGCGCAAAATCCATCCGCTTGTCGCCGCAGATAAAACAGGCTCTGGCTATCGATGCCGACCGGCTGACGCCCAATGAATTGATGAAACGCATTCTCAAAGCGCCGGTGGACCTGTTGTGGAACGGTGGTATCGGAACTTTCGTCAAGTCGAGCTCCGAAAGCCATGCCGACGCCGGAGACCGTGTCAATGATCCCATCAGAGTCAATGGCGAAGAACTGCGATGTAAGATCGTTGGCGAGGGCGGCAACCTGGGGGTGACGCAGCTGGGCCGGATCGAATTCGCCAAAAAAGGCGGTTACATCTACAGCGACTCCATCGACAACTCCGGCGGTGTCGACAGCTCGGACCACGAAGTCAATATCAAGACCCTGCTCAATGACGTGGTCAACAGCGGTGAACTCACCGAGGATGAAAGAAACAAACTCCTTAAAGAAATGACCGACGAGGTTGCCGATCTGGTCCTGAAAAATAACTACAGACAGACCCAGGCTATCAATATCACCCACTATCACGCGCCCAGACAACTGGAGTTGCACGTCCGGTTCATTCGATCCCTTGAGCGAAGTGGCAGTCTGAATCGGGCTCTGGAGTATCTGCCCGATGAAGAAGAAATTGCCGACAGGCATAACAACGGTCTGGGCCTGACGCGTCCGGAGATCTCGATACTCCACTCCTACGCAAAAATGACCCTGTACGAAGAGCTGCTACAGTCGGATGTCTGCGAAGACCCGTATCTCGACGCGCAACTCAAACACTATTTTCCGACACCGCTGCGCGAGCGCTACGA
>CAXMTM010000057.1:0-6095 GCA_964196385.1 Arenicellales bacterium | reverse complement strand
CCTATGAGTTGTTGCCAGTACTGTCCCGGCCACGACTTGGTTTTCCAGGTCGAGGCGTGATTGAAAACCAGGTAAGGCTGGGTGTAGGGGCCTGATGGTGAAAAGTCGCCCTTTGTCACAGCGTAGTCGGGCGGTGTATTCGGGCAGCCGTACCCCAGAGCGTGGGCAAATAATTGTCGCGAGCGCTCGATCGCGTGCAGCCCCCCGGGGACTGTGGTCTGATCGGCATAAGCCAGTGCCGCCATGGGTTCCCGCGCGCTGTCGGATGCATATCCCGCCCGTCTGCCTCGGGCCATACGGGCGATTGCCGCGCTTTTCAGCAAACCCTGGGCATCGATCACATGGTTGTACCGGGTGCGGCGCAGCGACCGGATCGAGTTTCGGACTTCTCTGCCGAACCAGCAACGCGGATGCTTTCGCCACTTTCGAAGTGATAGCGGTATGACCCGATCAACAGCGGGGTGCCACGCCGGGATTTGTGCGAAGCTGTCTTCCACCACCCAGTCGAAGCGTATGCCGGGGATTTTGCCGGACGCATCCGTCAGTGCCGGCAAGGTGTGCAACACGTCCCCCATGGAGCTCATTTTTATCACCAGCACGTGCATCCTAGCCGGCGACCTCGTCCATGGCCTGCAAAATGCTGTCCGGCGTTACACCGGTGAGACAGTTCAAATGCTGCAACGGGCATTCGCGTTTGAAACAGGGGCTGCACGGCAGGCCCAGGTATTCGATCCTGCTGTTTGTGCTCAACGGCGGGGTGTGCGCGGGGTCGGTGGAACCGAATATCGCCACCAGCGGTTTTCCCAGTGCGGCGGCGACATGCATCAACCCGGAATCGTTACTGACTATAACTGTGGCCATGGCCATGATATCCATGGCCTGATCGATGGAGGTTCTCGCCGTCAGGTCGATGCATCTATGGCCGCAGCGGCCGTTGATTTCTCCTGCAACAACTACATCTGCGGACGACCCCAGCAGGCAGACCTGCCAGCCGCGGTCCAGTCGGGACGAGGCGATTTGTGCAAAATATTCGGCGGGCCACCGTTTGGCGGAACCGTATTGAGCGCCGGGACACAAAACCAGGATCGGTTGATCGGCGCTGGATACACCGACCCGAGCAGCGGTGGATTGCTGCGCTTGTGGAGGCGAGTCCAGCCTGGGCCGTGGCGGGTCGATGTCTGTCTTGGCCATACCTTCCGGCCGGGCCAGCGCGGCGAAGCGCTGTACGGTCATCGGCAGGCCCGACTTGTCCAGCCTCCTGATGTCATTGACCAGCCCCCAGCGTTGTTCCCCGACGTAACCGGTGCGCAGCGGGATCCGGGCCCAGAAAGGGGCCAGGGCCGACTTCCATGAATTCGGCAGAATGATCGCCTGGTCGTACCCGCGCTCTGACAAATCCCGGCCCAGGCGAAAACGCACCCGGAAATCCAGTTTGCCCGGACGAAACGGGGATGCAATGTGATCGCCGATCTCGGGCATTCTCGACAGCAACGGGCCGAACGGGGCAGGGGCCAGTACATCGACCACCGTGCCTGTAACCAGGAACAGCGCTTTGAACAAGCTTTGCGCCAATACCATGTCGCCGAGCCATGACGGCCCAACGACCAGGATACGCCGCTGCGCTGTGGCTAAATCAGTGTCAGCCACTCCGGGTGTTGCTCTCGCCGGCCCTGCACCTGATCGAAGTACATGGTTTGCAACTGCCGGGTGATCGGTCCGCGTGAACCCTCCCCGATGATGCGGCCGTCGACCTCGCGGACAGGGGTGATTTCAGCGGCGGTGCCGGTGAAGAAGACCTCATCGCTGACATAGACCTCATCCCGGGTTATCCGCTTTTCCCTGAGTTCGAGACCGAGTTCGTCGATGAACGTGACTATGGTATCGCGGGTGATTCCCTCCAGGGCTGACGACAGGTCCGGTGTCAGTATCCTGCCGTCACGAACGATGAAGATGTTTTCCCCGCTGCCTTCGGCAACATAACCCTCGGTATCGAGTAACAGGCCCTCGTCGTAGCCGCAGGATTCAGCTTCCTGCAGGGCCAGAATCGAGTTGTAATAGTGTCCGGTCACTTTGGCTTTGCACATGGTGCTGTTGACGTGGTGACGGGAGTACGACGAGATCTTCACCCGGATGCCTTTCTCCAGCCCTTCGTCGCCCAGGTAAGCGCCCCACTCCCAGCCTGCCACTACGACGTGGACCTTCAGATTGCCGGCATGCAGCCCCATGCCTTCGGAACCGTAGAAGCAGAATGGCCTTATGTATGCGCTTTCAAGCTTGTTCTCGCGGACCACATTTATCTGTGCTTCATTTATGGTGTCCCTGTCATACGGGATCTTCATATTCATGATCAGCGCGGAGCGGAACAGTCGCTCGGTGTGGTCCGACAGCCGGAATATGGCCGGTCCCCGGTCGGTCTTGTAAGCGCGTACCCCCTCGAAAATCCCCACGCCGTAGTGCAGGGAATGAGTCAGCACGTGGATGGTAGCCTCGCGCCAGGGCACCAGTTCCCCATCCATCCAGATTACGCCGTCGCGGTCGGCAAAAGACATTGTTCGTATCTCCCGTTGTCAGTATTATCCAGTTAAGGGTCCGTATTTTAATCGAACAACCGTTGCCATAGCATCATAACGTGTTCGCGCTGTTCCAGTAGTTCAGTGGCGGCGACCCGGGAGGGCTGTTCAGCCAGTTTGGACTGGTGGTCTGCCGCCAGGTAGTGGTAGTAGGCGTCCGCCAGTGCACGCCCCGGGTTCTCCTCCATCAGCCCTGCTGTTCGCAGCGCCCGTATCGCTTCGATGGTGTTGCGCGGGATGATAATGTCCGGGTACGCGTGGGCCCAGTTCAGCACACAGTACTGGACGATGAACTCGATGTCGACGATTCCGCCGGGACCGTGTTTCAGGTCAAACTGCCGCTCATTGGTCGCGTCGTGCGCGGTGCTCATTTTGGTGCGCATCTCGCTGATCTCGAGTCCCAGCTTTTTCGGGTCGCGCCGCTGGCAGAGGACGTCGCGCCTGATTTCATCGAACCGGGCGCGCAGGGGTTCCGGCCCAAGGATCATGCGGGCACGGACCAGCGCCTGGTGCTCCCAGGTCCAGGCGTGGTTGCGCTGATAGTTGTGGAACCCTTCCAGCGAGGTCACCATTGGACCCGCACGGCCGCTGGGCCTGAGACGCATGTCTACCTCATAGAGAATCCCTGCAGGTGTGCGGGTGGTCAGTACGTGCACCACCCTTTGCACCAGGCGCAGGTAGTATTGGGTGTTGTCGATGCGGCGCGTGCCGCCCTCGGTTTCACCACCGGCGCGGGCCCCGTGGTGCAGAAATACGATATCGAGGTCGGAGTTGTAGCCCAGTTCCATCCCTCCCAGCTTGCCGTACGCCACCACGCCCAGGGTGGCCGGTTCGGCCCCGGTTTCGGTGCTGGGTCGTCCCAGCGTGGCGGACAAACCCATGGTGCACAGGTCCACGGTACGGCTCAGCAGGGTCTGCGCAATCATGCTGAGCCGACGCCCGACTTCGACCCAGTCGATCAGGCCCGATACATCGGCGGCGGCTACGCGCAGGCTTTGCCCGTGGCGGACTTCGCGCAGTATGTCCATCTGCAGTTCGAGGTCGTCCGCTTCCACCTGCGCCAGCCGCGGCTCCAGTTCTTCGTCTATGTATTTCGGGGAATTCCCCATACTGGCGGTGATAGGGTCGAGCAGTTCATCCAGCAGCAGGGGGTGTTGTCGAATCCAGGAACTGACCCACCTGCTGGCGCCAATGAGTTTGATGAGTTGTGACAGGGCCAGGGGGTTTTCAATAAGCAGCACAAGATAGGCCGACCGACGGCCCACCCCCTCGATGAACTGTATCAGGCGGGACAGCGTGGTGTCGGGGTCCGGCGAATGCACGGCCGCACGGATACACATCGGCATGAGTTGATCCAGCCGCTCGCGGCCGATATTGGAGTGGGCGTGGTATACACGGCCGTTGTGCAGGGCCTGCAGTTCGTTGACGACGCTGCCGGTTTCGCGGTAGCCCAGTGCGGACAGGGCGCGGTGGGCGGCGCTATTGTCCAGCAGGCCCAGCCACAGGTCAGCGATATCATCCGATTCCACTCGCCCCGATTCGCGGACGGGAAGGAACGTCTGTTCGAAATAGCCCTGGACACAGTCACAAGTGGCGGTTATTTCTTGCACCAGATCCTTCCAGTGCTTATGGCTGGTAGCCAGTACCAGGCGCTTTCGATCCATTTCCCCGTCCGGCAAGCGGTGTGTTTGCTGGTCTCGGATCATCTGCAGCCGGTGCTCGAGCCTGCGCAGATAAACATAGGCGGCGATCAATCCTTCGCACATGCTGTCGGCGATGGTCCCCGAGCGGGCCAGGTATTCGAGCGCGGGCACCAGCCGGTTGGTTTGCAGCAGCGGCTCGCGGCCACCCCGGATCAATTGAAAACTCTGGGCGATGAACTCGATCTCACGGATGCCACCGTGGCCGAGCTTGATATTGTTCTGAACTCCCTTGCGAAGGAGCTGCCGACTGATCATTTCTTTCATCGAACGCACGGCCTCAAACGCACCGTAATCCAGGTAACGCCGGTAGACAAAAGGTTGCAGCCTGGCCAGCAGTTCCCTGCCGGTCTCGTCGCTGTCGGCGATGACCCGCGCCTTGATCAAAGCGTATCGCTCCCAGTCCCGGCCGTGGGTCTGGTAGTAGTGCTCAATCGCATCGAAGGACAGTGCCAGCGGCCCGCTTTGTCCGTTCGGGCGCAGTCTCATGTCCACCCTGAACACAAAACCATCAGCCGTTGTGCTCTCCACAATGGTGATCAGCTGCCTGGCGAGTTTCAGGAAAAATTCATGATTGCTGATCGCTTTGGAGTGATCCGTGTCACCCGATTCCGAATAGGCGAAGATGAGATCGATGTCGGACGAGAAATTGAGTTCCCTGCCTCCCAGCTTGCCGAGGGCGAGCATGGTCATCCGCACCGGTTTGCCGCTGGACTCGCCGTGTGGAATCCCGAAACGCTCGCATAAGGCCTGGTAGGCGTAATCGTGCGCCTGCACCGTGCTCGCGTCGGCCAGCTCCGACATGGTCGAAATCACCTCATCGAGGTCGGCCCAGCCGGCCAGGTCTCTCCAGGCGATGCGCAGCGCTTCACGCAGCCTTATCATGCGCAGGCCCTGCATCAGTTCGGCCTCTGATTCGCTGGACAGGGCGCGAATCCGGCGCGTTAATTTCCCTTCCGGGTACTTGCTGAACAGGTCGCCTGAACTGACCAGTTCGTTGAGCAACAAGGGCCTGGTGATGCAGGTTCTGGCGATGAATTCACTGGCAGCCCACACCCCTGGCAGGGTGTCCAGGCAGGGTCGTAACCGTTCGAGGTCATCTGCGGTGACCCGGTCGGTGAAAGAGCGCCACTGGATTCGTACCCAATCGGCGAGTTCCGAATCCAGCGCGTCGAGTCCGGCCTCTATCTGGTTATGGTTCATACAAAAAGGCGTTGATGTGCTGGCGTCGCGGGATATCGTTTTTTTCTGGATGCGCCGGATGCACAGGTGCAGTTCAGCGTAGTTGGGACGACGGCAACCTTACTAGACACGGCTAATCAAGTCGAATGCTTACAGAAAACCCGGAATTTGGTTAACCGTTGATAGCCTGATGATGGAGAGATGGTGTCGCATTTGTGTACCGCAAGATATAAACGGTGTGAAAGGTGTGAAATATTCCCTGTTTAACTGGATCCTTTCGCACCCTTTCTCATCCTGCACGTTTATGACGTTGTCCACAGCAACTTTCTCCAACTCCTACATATATTGCTCCTTTTCTGAAGTCTCATTTAATTGATTTCGGGTTGGCACGGTGTTTGCGTTGATTGACGATACCGAAGTTAACATGGATCAACTTTTGCGATGGTTAAGAAAATGAGGATAAGCACAGGTTTCGCACGAGCAAGGATGCGGCTGCGAGGAAGCCGCGCATCGAGGTGGTATACTGCCGCGAGCGTCATCCCGTGTTTCCGGTCGTGTGTTCAGAACACGCGGTCGTTCACTAAAAAAGATAATAAGTGACCGCCAGCAGACCTCCAAGGGACGACCGGGGAACCAGGGATCT
>CAXMTM010000056.1:0-4152 GCA_964196385.1 Arenicellales bacterium | reverse complement strand
CGCCGACCACAGCCCCAGTCCGAGCAGAGCCAGCAGGACAAACACCACCATTTTGCGCGAACCGCCCCCGAAAGCCTGTTTAAGTTTGTCCTGCCCCAGTTGCACAAGTTGCTCTAACTCATCCGCGGGATTCACACCCTGAGGACCCCGGGGTCCGTTGTTACCGTTTTGCCATGACATGGATTTACTCTCTTGTGTTTACGCCTGGCGTCACCTTCGGTGTTCCCAGGCAAAGCGTTCAATACCACTATAGCTTACGTGGTTTGGCGGCAGAGTTCGCTATGTGCACACTATTATTTCGAAAGGGACTATAGCAGGGCTGGGGAAGATCAATATCAATAAAGCCAGGCCAGGATGGATATGGCGATCGTTCGCGCATACAGTGATGGCATGGAACACTGGCGCTCCCGTATTGAACTTTCGCACCCCGTTTGGGGCGACTACCGGGGCCGCTTGCTCAGCCTGGGGGCCGAATCATTTCCGGGTCCCGGCGAACTCAGCCGCTTACTACCCACCGGCCTGCGCAGCCGGAACGGCTGCCCCATCCGCTTTGTTGCCGCCAGTAAATTGCCCGTGTTGGACTATGAAAACCACATTTATCGCCAGGGTGAGGTCAGTACGCGTGAAAACAGCTGGCATGACCTGTTCAATGCGCTGATCTGGTCCCGATTCCCCGCTCTGAAGGTGGCGATGAACGCCGTGCATTTCCGGGAACTGGATGCGGGCGGGGAGGGTAGCAGAGGCAAACAACGGGATGCGCTCACACTTTTCGATGAGAGCGGAGTAGTTGTCTGCAGCAGCAATCAGGCGCTTCTGGAAGCACTGGCCCGGCGCGACTGGAACCGTATATTCCGAGCAGATTCCGGCATCTGGGAGGGTGAAATCAGCTTGTTCGTGGTCGGTCACGCGCTGTTGGAGAAGTTTCTGCGGCCATACAAATCCATCACGGCCCAGGCATTGTTGCTTCAGCTCGATCAGGTGCAGATGGAACAATCGCGTGAAGCCCTGTCGGGCTCACTCGATGAATGGATGTCGGAGCGTTTGTTGGCCGGTTCCATGCTGGATACGCCGGCCAGTTTGTCGCCCCTGCCACTGATGGGTATTCCCGGCTGGTGGCCTGGGGGTGAGCAGGACAGTGATTTCTATGCTGATCAGAAAGTATTTCGTCCTTTGCCTGAAGGCGGTCGCATCGCACCTGTTTATTTCTGTAACGGTGCCTGATTTGTCTTTGGGACAAGACAAATACGACTTCTCCTTGATCCAGGACATGGTGGAAAACCCAATGGTTTGTAATAATCATGAGGTCTCTTCTTACTAGGGAGGGCTTATCATGCATGCCATTTTCAACAAACAGAAATACCTGAACGGATTTCTTGTCCTTACTGCACTCGTCATCCTCTCGGCCTGCTCAGGCGACCAGCCACCCGTCAAGGGTTTTGTCTTGCCTGAGGGCGATATCACACAGGGTCAGCAGGTATTTCTCGATTTCAATTGTCACGGCTGCCACACCATTCCGGAGCTGGATTTGCCTGACAATGAATTCGAACCACCGTTCATACTACCCATTGGAGGAGAGGTATACCGGGTTAAGAACTACGGGGAGTTACTGACCGCCGTAGTTAATCCGGACCATATTATTTCGCGGAAATACATTGTCATGCTCGAACAGGCGGATCGTAACGTCGTCATCTCACCGATGCCCTATTACGGTGAGGAAATGACCGTAGCGGAACTCATTGACCTGGTTGAGTTCCTGCATGCCCAGTACAGCAAGTTGCAACCCAACTATTACCAGAGTCACTACCGCATACGCTAGGTTAACGGCGTGATGTCGTAGCGGGAGGTATTGATGAAAAAGGTCTGGCCATACCTGTTATTGGTCGTCATTGTGGTTCTGTGGGCCCGGAATGCCGGCGGCCAGGATGAACAGGCAGCCCCTGATGACAGTCGATCCGGGACACCGGAGCGCCAGGCTATCGTGCTCGATGTCGAGGGCCCGATTGGGCCAGCCACCAGAGACTTCGTGTCCCGGTCGCTGGAGGTGGCGGCGCAACGTGAGGCAGAAGTGGTGATCATTCGCATGGACACACCTGGAGGCCTGGATGCGTCCACGCGGGATATTATCAAGGCGATTCTCAATTCGCCGGTTCCCGTTGTTACCTTTGTCTCACCCGAAGGAGCGCGCGCGGCCAGCGCGGGCACTTATATTCTCTATGCCAGCCATATTGCGGCCATGAGCCCGGCCACCAACGTCGGTGCGGCGACCCCGGTAGCGATTATTGGCGGCGACCCGGGTTCCGGAAAGAACTCACCCTTCAAGAAACCACCGGACAAGGATCAGGAAGCAGATAGCGAGGCAGATCAGGACACTGCCGAATCTGGTGGTCCTGATAACCCCATGGCGCGCAAGGCGGTTAACGACTCCGTGGCCTACATCCGCGGACTGGCGAAGTTGCGCAATCGCAATGAAGACTGGGCGGAGCGCGCAGTGCGCGAGGCAGCCAGCATTCCCTCCGAAGAGGCATTGGAACTCGGCGTTATCGATCTGATTGCGGATAACGTGGGCGACCTGCTGGTGAAGATCGACGGCATGGTGGTAGAACTGAACGGCCGGGAACGCGTCATGCAGACCACCGGGCTGGTCATCGAACAGCTGGAACCGGATTGGCGCAGCGAGATGCTGGCTGTAATCACCAGCCCGACCATCGCCTACCTTCTGTTACTTATCGGCATTTACGGGCTGATCCTCGAAGGCTACAGCCCTGGTGCGATCGTTCCCGGCGTGGTCGGGGCGATCTGCCTTCTGATGGCGTTGTACGCTTTTCAGATGTTACCGGTGAATTACGCGGGCCTGGCCCTGATCGTGCTGGGTGTCATCCTGATGATCGCTGAGGCGATGGCGCCGAGTTTCGGTGCGCTGGGTTTTGGTGGAATTATCGCAATGGTGATCGGTTCGATCATCCTGATCGATACCGATATGCCCGGTTTTGCCGTTTCCCGCTCGCTGATCGGCGCCATTGCAACGGTCGGGTCACTGGGCATGATGACCATTGTCGGGCTCGCTGTAAGGGCGCGTCAGAGGCCGTTGGTGGCCGGTCGGGAACAATTATTGGGTCAGACCGGAACGGCCCTGGAGGATTTTGAACATAAGGGGCATGTTCATATCCATAGCGAGCGCTGGAAAGCCGTTACTCACTCGCCGCTTAAGGAAGGCGAAACGGTGGAAGTCACCGGGCTGGACGGGCTCACGCTCAAGG
Source organism: Arenicellales bacterium (assembly GCA_964196385.1). Lineage (GTDB taxonomy): Bacteria > Pseudomonadota > Gammaproteobacteria > Arenicellales > JAANXG01 > JAHEKE01. The sequence goes on along the minus strand of CAXMTM010000056.1, from coordinate 895 downwards.
TCCGGTCGGTGGATAAATGAATCTTAAGGAGCAGGATCATGTTTGAATATGCGTTAGGCCTTATTGCTTTTGTGATACTCGGCATTCTCATCAATGCCATCAAGATTCTGCGGGAATATGAGCGCGGGGTTATTTTCCAACTCGGGCGATTCTGGAAAGTAAAGGGCCCCGGGCTGATTATCGTGATTCCCGTGGTCCAGCAAATGGAGCGGGTTGATCTGCGCGTTATCGTGATGGATGTGCCGACTCAGGACGTCATTTCACGTGACAACGTGTCAGTAATGGTGAACGCCGTGGTGTACTTCCGGGTCATCGACCCCGAGAAGGCGATCATCCAGGTGGAGCATTACCTCGAAGCGATCAGCCAGCTGGCGCAGACCACTCTGCGCTCTGTGCTGGGCCAGCATGAGTTGGATGACATGCTGTCTGAACGCGACAAGTTGAACCACGACATCCAGGCCATCCTGGACCGCCAGACCGATGCCTGGGGGATCAAGGTGGCGAACGTTGAAATCAAGCACGTGGACTTGAATGAAAGCATGGTCCGGGCGATTGCCGCACAGGCCGAGGCCGAACGCCAACGGCGTGCCAAGGTAATTCACGCCACCGGTGAGAAACAGGCCGCATTCGAATTAGTTGAAGCCGCGAAGACGCTCAGCGAGGAGCCCAAAGCCATTCAGTTGCGTTATCTGCAGACACTGACCGAGATTGCCGGTGACAAGACTTCAACCATTATCTTCCCGCTGGATCTGATCGAGGGGGTCAAAAAGGCCATCTCCTGATACGGACTTCCCGGTTTGTTACCACTCTTTTTGACGCAAAAGGACCGCCCTTTAAAGGGCGGTCCTTTTGCGTCAAAAAGAGTGGTAACAAACCGGGAAGTCCGTATCAGGAG
>CAXMTM010000055.1:0-2401 GCA_964196385.1 Arenicellales bacterium | reverse complement strand
CCGATTCCGCTGCCGCTCGAGCGGCACGGTAAACATTACGATGTTCAGTGGTATGCAAGCGTGCGGCACACTGAGTTGAGTAAGGCTCAGGAACTCGCCGATGAACTGCGCGAACACGGTGGTCAGCGGTCATTTGCCCTCGTTGCGTCGTCAATGGCCGTGAATAGCGTTTTGATCATGGGTGATCCCGTGAACTGGGAGAATCCGCTAATTCGTGTTCACTCCAGCTGCCTGACAGGCGATGTGTTTGGTTCGATGCGTTGCGAATGCGGACCGCAGTTTATCCTGGCGCTGGAGCGCATCGCCGCTGATACCGCAGGAGGCATGATCATTTACATGTCGGGGCACGAGGGCAGGGGAATAGGGCTGTGGGCAAAAGCGGCAACTTATCTGCTGCAGGACTCTGGCGAGGATACCTACCAGGCGAATCAAAGCCTCGGGCTGCCGGATGATTCACGAGATTTTGTCGATGCAGCCTCGCTGTTGAAGTACTTCCAGGGAGACCGGCCATTTCGGCTGCTGACAAACAATCCCAAGAAAGTAGATGACCTCAAAGAACATGGGTTGGGGAATATAACACCGGTCAAGCATGTTATCGGGGTGGGCGATGCGAACCGCGACTATTTGTCGGCCAAACGGGATTGGGGCCACAAACTCGATCCGGAAGATATCGCCTTTTAATTAACTGATATCGCCCGTCAGGACGGGCTCCAACAAGGTTGGCGGAAACAACAGGTGTCGTAGGAGCCCGTCCTGACGGGCGACAGCAGGGTTAGCAGAAACGACAAGGTGTCGTAGGAGCCCGTCCTGACGGGCGATACCAATTATTGGCGCCAGAGTCTCAGGTTCTCAGCCGTCGGTTCGAAATCACTGCGAAATGGATTGATATCCAATCCGCCGCGGCGATTGTAGCGTGCATATACGCTTAGCTGCTCCGGGCCACACTGCTTCTTGATGTCGAGAAAGATACGTTCCACACAGCTCTCGTGGAAGTCGTGGTGCTTGCGATAAGAAACGATATAACGAAGCAGGGAGCCCGGATCGATCTGTCTTCCATGGTAGCGAATCAAAATGCTGCCCGAGTCCGGCTGGCCGGTGACCGGGCACAGACTGCGGAGCAAATGTGTATGCAGCGCCTCGGACACGGTGCCGTCACTCCCGCAGCTGAGCATGCCGGGATCGACATTCTCGCTGCCACAATCGACGTCCAGATTGTCAATACAGTTGCCGGGGAGTTCCCTGATGGATCCCGGGGCGATAAGTGGATGAAGCTGCACAGTGACCGGGGCTCCGGTGACTCTGGATAGATCTGCATTAATTGTATTCGTGACGTGGTCTGGTCCCTGGTATTGCGTCATGGAAAGCGAGTCCAGGTACAACTTCATCGACTTCGACTCGATGATGTTCGGGGAATCCGCAGGGACGCGGAATTCCGCAGTCGCTACCTGGGGCTTGCCCAGCATGTTGAGCCAGGTCAACTCGTAGGCGTTCCAGATATCTTCTCCGTGAAAAGGCAATTCGGCGGCGAGGCCGAGAATTTGCCGGTTTTCCTCGCGTGGTATCGGCTGGAGGAGATCCGGCGAATAGCTGCTTCCATATTCCGCTTGCTCGCCGAGTAGGGATTTGCCGGGCATCCAGGTTTACTCCTTAGGTAGAGACACAGGGGCTTCTTAGCTAGTGTAATATATCGCCCCTTTTGTGCCTGGACGATTCATTGCTTGAAGTGCTTACAAATGCCCGCGTTTTTGCGCCGGAGGACCTTGGCATGTGCCAGTTGCTTGTCGGCGGCGGGCAAATCCTCTCCGTCAGTCAGGGCAAGGACACGATTGCCGCCCCGAATGCGCGTGTCACCGATCTCTGCGGGCGGCGGCTGATTCCCGGCTTTATTGATGGCCACGCCCATGTCACCGGCGGTGGTGGCGAATCGGGCTTCAGTAGCCGTGTGCCTCCAGTGCCGTTGAGCGGCTTTACGAGAGCAGGCGTGACCAGCGTTGTGGGCGTACTGGGGACGGATGACACGACAAGGGATACCCGGGCGTTGCTGGCGCAGATAAGGGCACTCAGGGAAGAAGGCCTCGGTGCCTGGTGCCATACCGGTGGTTATCATGTACCGCCGGTCACGCTGACCGGCAGCGTTCGGGACGACATTGTGTATCTGGACCCGGTGATCGGCATCGGCGAACTGGCGTTGAGCGACCATCGTTCGTCTCAGCCCACACGTGATGAGCTGTTACGGATCGCAAGCGACGCCCATGTTGCAGGAATGATCTCGGGCAAAGCGGGGATCGTTCACCTGCACCTCGGTGATGGTGAGCGCGGCCTCGACCTGGTTCGCCAGGCGCTTGCCCTGAGCGAGTTGCCGGCACGCGTCTTTAATCCCACACACATCAACCGGCGCAAG
>CAXMTM010000054.1:0-11675 GCA_964196385.1 Arenicellales bacterium | reverse complement strand
TTTTCTATGAGTGGCGGCAACTCGCTGAGGCTGATCAGATTGAAATACTCCAGGAATCTATGGGTGGTGCCGAACAGGGCCGGTCGTCCGGGCACTTCACGTTGCCCCACTTGCTTCACCCATTCCCGGTCGAGCAAGGTTTTCATGGTCTCCGAACTGACCGTAACACCGCGTATTTCTTCAATGTCGCCGCGAGTAACGGGTTGGCGGTAGGCGATGATGGCCAGGGTTTCCAGCAAAGCCCTTGAATAACGGGGTGAGCGACCCTCGTTCAGTTTGCGCAGCCAGATCGAGTATTTTTCACAGGACTGGAATCGATATGCTTTGCCTACACGCTTCAACTCAATTCCGCGATCCAAGTATTCGTGCTCCAGCAGCTCGAGCACGGACTTGATGTCCTCGCCGGAAGGGGCGGCATCCGGGGGAAACAGGTTGATCAGCCTCGACAAGCTCAACGGTATCTCACTCGCGAACAAGGCGGCTTCCACTATTAATTTGAGCTCGTTTTTTGTTTCGATCACTGTGGTATCGGGTGCTCAGTGGAAAACTTGCGGGTCAGGCGGCGGTCCGTACATGGATGGGTGCAAACGGTTCATTCTGCACTACGAATAAAATTTTCTCCTTGATCAACTCCAGAATGGCTACAAAGGTAACCACCAGACCCATGCGGCCCTCCTGCTCGATGAAAAGGCTCTCGAATCGAACAAATTCCTCTTCCTGCAGCCTGTCGAGGATGAGCGACATGCGCTCACGAACGGACAGCACTTCACGGTTTATATGAAGGTGTTGAAAACGCTCCGCCTCTTCGAGCACACTCTGAAATGCAGCAACGAGATCGGTCAGTGCAACCTTTATAACCGGTGCCGGGGGATGCGGGTCAACGAACGGCGCCCAGGAGACGAAGATGTCCCTGTCCACACGAGGCCGGTCACCGAGATCCATGGACGCCTCCCGAAAGCGCTCATACTCCTGCAGCCGCCGCACCAGGGCGGCACGGGGGTCTTCTTCATCCTCTTCTTCTTCATGCCTGGGTAATAACAGGCGTGATTTAATCTCCGCCAGAGTTGCCGCCATCAGCAGGTACTCCGCAGCCAGATCCAGTTTGACGGCACTCATAAGCTCGATATACGCCATGTACTGACGGGTAACCTCAGCCACCGGTATGTCGAGGATGTCCAGATTCTGCTTGCGGATCAAGTACAGGAGAAGATCCAGCGGACCTTCGAAGGTCTCCAGGAACACCTCCAACGCATCCGGCGGGATATACAGGTCCCGGGGCCATTCCTGCAGCGCCCCCCCGTTAACGATGACCTGTCCTGGTCGGGCGGTATTCGGCAGGGGATGCTGAACCGGTGTCCGTTCGGACGGCTGGCCCGGATTTTTCAAGTCGTTCATCAGGCTCCTAGTAATAATTCAACCCCACGGCGTTCCTTACCTCTGCCATGGTTTCCTCCGCGACATCCCGGGCTCGCTCGCAGCCGTCCGCAATGATGTTTCGAACCAGAGTTGGATCATCGGAGTATGGCCGGGCCCGTTCGTGCATGGTTTCCTGTTCGGCAAGAATTGCGTCGATCAAAGGCTGTTTACAATCCAGGCAACCAATTTTAGCGCTGCGACATCCCTCCTGAAGCCAGTGGTGAACGTCGCTGCCGGTATAAACCTTGTGCAACTCCCACACCGGACATTTTTCCGGATCTCCGGGATCGTTGCGCCGTTTACGGGCGGGGTCCGTAGGCATCGATTTCAGTCCCTTTTCCACCCGTTGGGGATCGTCGCGTAACGCAATGGTATTTTTATAGGACTTGGACATCTTCTCACCGTCCAGTCCGGGCAGTTTTGATGCCGGTGTCAGCAGCGCTTCGGGCTCTTCGAGGATCATTCGACCGCCGCCTTCCAGATACCCCAACAGACGCTCCTTGTCGCCCAGAGTAATGTTCTGGTTTTCCTCCACGTAAGCTTGCGCCTTTTCCAGGGCTTCCTGATCGCCGCGCTCCATGTAAGCGACGCGCAGATCACGGTACATCCTGGCCCCCTTTTTACCCAGTTTTTTAATGGCCTTTTCTGCTTTTTGCTCGAAGCCGGGATCACGGCCATATAAATAGTTGAAGCGGCGGGCTATTTCCCGGCTCAATTCGATGTGGGGGACCTGGTCCTCACCCACCGGCACCCTGCTCGCACCGTAAATCAGGATATCTGCACTCTGCAGTACCGGATAGCCCAGAAAACCGTGGGTCGCCAGATCCATTTCTTTGAGTTTATCCTGTTGATCCTTATAACTGGGTACACGCTCCAGCCAACCCAGAGGCGTGATCATAGACAGGATCAGGTTCAACTCCGCATGCTCCATGATCCTCGATTGAATGAACAATGTCGATTGACCCGGATCGACGCCGGCAGCCAGCCAATCGATCACCATCTCCCACACGTACTCTCCCATGTTAAGCGAGTCGTCTTCGTAGTGGGTGGTCAGGGCGTGCCAGTCCGCCGCGAAATAATAACAGTCAAACTCGTGCTGCAGTTCGACCCAGTTTTTCAATACACCGTGGTAGTGCCCTAAATGCAACCGGCCGGTGGGGCGCATACCAGACAACACACGCTCAGGTTGTCCTGCTCGACTAATCAAGCGCTGCTCCAGGAATAATGGGAATGATTAAAATTGTGGCGGTAGCCAAAAGTGTAGACCCGGAGTATACCACCCCGATGGCCGTTTGCGTCACATGAACGGGGCCGGATCGCCACGCCCCACACGCAGAATCTTTGGGCGCTCCTCCACCCAACTGACAACGGTGCTTGGATCCACCCCGCACACTCCTCCGTCTATGACCAGGTCAACCTCGTGCTCGAGTTGCAAGCGAATTTCCTCGGGATCCGACAAAGGCAACTCTTCGCCAGGCAGGATCAAAGTGGAACTCATGATGGGCTCACCTAATTCTTCGATCATGCAGCGGGTAATTGCAGAATCCGGAATGCGCAAACCGATGGTCCTGCGCCGGGGGTTCTGGAGCCGTCTGGGCACCTGCCTCGTCGCCGGCAGGATGAATGTGTAGGCACCGGGAGTCGAGGCCCGGATCAACCGATACTGTTCGTTATCGATTTTAGCGAAAGTAGCGATCTCGGAAAGGTCCCGTGCAACCAGAGTGAAGTTGTGCTTGTCGTCCACCTTCCTGATAAGTCGAATTCGATCCAGCGCGGGCTTGTTGCCGATGCAGCAACCGATAGCGTAGCTCGAGTCTGTGGGATAGACACCGACCCCGCCATCCCGGAATATCTGGCATGCCTGCTTGATCAGGCGCAACTGTGGATTGTCCGGGTGAATGCGAAAATACTGAGCCATCGGGGACAGGAAATGATTTATGCGTCACGCGGCCCGGCGACGTCTGCGCCGGCGGCCCCGCTTTGGTGGTGGCTGCAGTGATTCGATCATTTCGTGCTGCTGTTTCTGGCCCTTTTCCTGAACCTGGGTCCACCAATTCGTCAGTTCGGGGTCTACCTCACCCATTGCCTGGCGTAGTAACAGAAAATCATAGGCGGCGCGAAATCGCTTATGACGCAGCATGGGCGCGACACTCCGTGGTAATCTTTTTTCCAGGCGTTGCTGTAGGCTCCATATTTCATTGACCACATGTCCGATTCGCCTGGGTAGGGCTACATGCATCGCCTGCTCTCTAAGCAGATCCTGGGTCGCTGTTGCGAAAGCCTCTCTGGGCGACACACCATTCGCTGTCCTCTTCTCCACTTCAAAACGCAACGGATCCCACAGGAAACACGCAAACAGGAACGCCGGGATCACGGGTTTGCCCTCGCTAATGCGCTTGTCGGTGTTGGTTAATGCCAACACCGGCAGGTTGTGGTCGTCATCGACAATGCATTGCTCGGTAAATGGAAAAAGGTGCCGGAACAATCCCGTCGATCTCAATGCCCTGAACACGTCCAACCCATAACCGTGGTGAAACAATTTGAGCATTTCGTCCAGAACGCGGGAAGGTGGAACATGGCTGAGGGATTCAGCCGAACGGGTGATGGCGGTTTTCAAGTCGTCATCCAGGGCAAACCCCAGCTTTACGGAAAACCTGATGGCGCGCAACATCCGGACCGGATCTTCCGTAAATCGGGTTTCAGCATCTCCGATGGTAACCAGCCTGGCTTCGCGCACGTGCGCCACCCCGTGAACATAGTCCACCACGTTTTGTGTAACGGGGTCGTAATAAAGTGCATTGATTGTGAAATCCCGTCTGAAGGCATCGTCCTCGATGCCCCCATATACGTTGTCCCGCAGAATCCGTCCTTCGGCGCTGACGTGACGGTGCTCTTCCTCTTCCGCGTCCCCGGCCATACCGGCGCGAAATGTGGCCACCTCCACAACCTCACGGCCCATGCTCACATGCGCCAGCCGGAAACGCCTGCCGATCAGCCGGCAACGGCTGAATAGCGCCTTGACCTCCTCCGGATAAGCGCTGGTAGCCACGTCGAAGTCCTTGGGTTTGTGCTGGAGCAACAGATCACGGACGCACCCCCCCACCAGGTAAGCTTCATACCCGGCGTCAGAGAGCTGTTTGACTACTTTTAGCGCCGGCCTGCTGACCGCGGACTCAGAAATCCGGTGAGCAGAAGGAGGTATATGTTCCGGCGTCCTGTTTGAATACTGCACTCCGTTGCTTCACCCCAACCGCATGCGATGCGACACTTTTGTATTATTCATATGGGGGCGCATGATAACATGATTAGCAATAGTGATTTGTTGTGTAACCGCTCCCTTCGTCTAGTGGTTAGGACGCTGGCCTCTCACGCCGGTAACACCGGTTCGAATCCGGTAGGGAGCGCCAATAAATCCCTTGTTTTCTGGTATTTCTGGTGCGTTAACTACTTTTTCCAGAGGGTTGTTAGCCCTTTGGGTCAATCTCCGCCCCGGGCGCGGATAATCTCAATAAAAAACCCCGCCGAAGCAGGGTTAATTATCCTTCAACACGGCCCCCAAAAGATCCGAGTAGCTGCGAGTATATTGCAGGGTGGTCGCATAGTCTGTGAATTGCGTCACATTTCAAAGCGTATGAAAGCCACCCAATTTCATGTGGAGGCATAGCGTATATGTTGCTCCTGGAAGCATGCACGGACAATGGCAGGGGGCTGTTGCTGTGAGCGCAGGACCGGTATTTGCCCGAATTGCCGGCCCCCGGCGCCCGGCTAGTGAGCATTCCCATCACCACTGGCCTGGTCAAGACATTGTTGCAACAACCCAGCCAGGTATTTGACATGGGGTTGCTCAAGCATGGAGGAATGATCGCCGCCAACTTCATGGCAGCAATAATTTCCCAGAATGAAATCTTCACAACCATCCCGGTACTTGTCGGTGCGGTCATTATCCCGAGCCTTGAAGTAGGTCAAACTTCCGGCGTAGGCACTGGGGCGATGGTTTATTCCCGCCCGGGAAAATGTCAGGGGGAAATAACGCATACGAAGAGATTGTGGAATACGCCCGTATTCATTCAGGTTTTTTTCGATATCCTCGAGTTCCGCCATTCTGCTCGTGGGGGCACCTTCGTTGACCTGCTCAAAACGGGTATCCAGGATACCCAGGAATGCAACCCGATGCCCCATTTTCTTCAACATCACGGCAACTTCCAGAATAACCAATCCGCCAAAAGAATAACCTCCAAGATAGTAAGGTCCTTCTTTCTGTACAGCCTGAATCTCGGCAAGATAGTCCGCGGCCATTTCAGGAACACTGTGGGGCGCGGCGAATCCATCCAATCCATGGGGGGTCAGTACATAGACGGATTGCTCAGGGTGTAGAAATTTAAACAACTGACTGAGGTTGCCATGCGCGCAGAAAAATTTCGACCCCAAACCACCACTCCGGTAACGGTACATTCGGCTTAGAAGACTTTCGCTGCCACGCTCGCGAATGACACGTGCAATGTCTCCCACTGTGGAGTGTTCGAGAATTGTGGACACGGGCAAGGTGACTTCAAATTCCCTTTCAATGCCCTCGAAAAAACGGACGGCGGAAAGAGAATCTCCACCCAATTCAAAAAACGAATCCCCTCTGGACACTCTGTGGATAGAAAGTACATCCGAAAGCATCGCGCACAAACGATATTCAAGACCGTTATCCAAAGCTTATTTATTTCCGCTTTTTACGAACCGCTCACCAGAAAAGGGGCCAGCCAAACCCGTCTCCAGCGCCATCATTCGGGGCCCTGATGCAATATCCGGTTTAACAAATCCCGGGCGAGTCGCGGCAACTTTCCTCTGGCGATTTTACCGGTGTGACTTTGTGGCAGGCTTTCCACAAACAGAAAGTGCCGTGGAATATTATGGACACCCAGATTTTGCCTGCTGTATCCAATCATATCTTTCTCGCTCACTCCATTGCGACCTACAACCAGTGCCACTACTTCCTCCCCATGTTCCCGACTGGGTATTCCGCACACCGCGACCTCATCGACGTTCTGATGGTTGATTAATGCCTTCTCAACCTGCTCGGGAAATATATTGATGCCATCGCGAATGATCATTGTCGAGGCGCGGCCATCCAAATACAAATAGCCTTGCCGATCAAAGTGCCCCAGATCACCGGGGTAATAAAAACCATCCAGGTAAGTTTCGTTCTGGTCGGTGGTTGGGAATTCGGGATAGAATTGACGGGTCACCGTCTCTCCACAACATCGAATTCGACCACTTTGGCCGCTCGGCAGAGGTTTGTCCTGTTCGTCGACTATTTGCACTTCCGAGGTTGCAATACATCGGCCCGCCGAATCAGGATGCGCTCTCACATCCTGCGGATATGCAATAGCGATCCAACCCGCGCCGGAGGCCGCATAAATGTTATAAAAATTTGGTGTAACGGTGTCCATACAGCGCAATTTGGTTTGGGTGCTGACAGGTGCTGCACCCACCAGCAGTTTTTCGACCCCGGGCAACAACAGTCCGTGGCCGCCCGCCTCCGCCACCAGGCGCTCAACGATGGTAGGCACCAGAAACAAAGTCGTGACCTGTAGTCTATTGATCGTTTCGATCAACTCGGATATCGAGAACATCACAGGATGCAACACCACGGTAGCACCGCTCGTAAGGTAATTTAAGATATAGTTATTCCCTGCAGAAAAGCTCAAAGGCATCGCCGATAAATAAAGGTCGGACACGGAGCCCGGCAGGTATATATTCATTTGCAGATAGCGCCAGTATTGTTCCCTGTGGGTGGAAACTATGGCCTTCGGTTCACCTGAGGAACCGGATGTCAGCATCACCAGTGCGGGGCCATCAGCATCCACGTATTGAGCCGTAGTTGTACGCTGCCTCGTAACCAATCGATCCCAGTCATCATCTAACGGCACGACGTTGGCATGGCCGGACAGATCCTCCCCGGGTTCGGAGAGAACCAGCGTTTTTCCAGGCAGGTACTCAAGTACTCGAATGCTGTCCGGCTTGCTGCGCCAGTCGAGTGTCAATGCGGCACCACCCGCCTGCATAATGCCGAGTTTAGTGGTGATATGTTTCGTGCTCTCCCTGAGATTGACACCGACAAGATCGCCGGCGCCGACACCCAGTTTACGCAACGCGGCGGCAACTTTATGAATCTGCAAGGACAATTCACCGTAGGTGGTGCTGTGACTACCTTCCAGAATTGCGGTTTTCCCTGGCGTTTGTCGTGCCCGAATGTGAATTGCATCGCAAATTTGCATATCGCCCTGATCTGCTGGTGAGTCGTTTCTGTTCTCCTCGATACTGAGCGATGCTACCTGACCGGCGACGGGCTTGCATACCCCCATCCTGGAAGCCTCAATGGTGAGCCATTGCAAGGACGGTGTCAGCCTGTGGGTATAGTCAATACTGGAAGTTGCCCACCTTGCCCGGTCTCCGAAAGCATGAGTAGCAGCATAAGGAAAGTGAACACCCTTTTGGATGCGAACTCTTCGGCTTCGATCCAGAACCAGTGATCCTCGTACCGAACTTCCACGAAGGGATCCGCCGGTCTTTCGGTCCCGCTTTTGATGTGGATGAGCGGTACGATTTCAGCCTCGATATCGGTCTGTACAGCCGCAGTCTGTTGCGTACGGTTGCGCTCGAGATGTTCCCTGGGGACCTCGATATAGGAAGCGATCTCCATCATGATCTGAATGGCTGAACGAGTAAGGATGGCGATTTCGTCAGTGCCGCTCGGGATAGCGCCGTAAGCAACCTTGTAACGCCGCGCTTTGGGATCGAGACCCAGCAGCTTCTTCAGCGATGCGATGATAATGGCAACGTTAGGGTCCAGTGTCTCGTGGTAGAAAAAAAGAGCCGTAGCTTCCTTCTCGTTTTTCCGTTGCTCGATGCGCATACCAAATGCGCCGGATTGCTGGATTTCCCGCAACAGGTCGACCAGGTAATGGAAATCTTTATCGGCAGGACTCTGTCGCGGCTCCGTGCCCGACTGGTTGCGGAGTCCGTTGATAGCCTGGACGGTCGTCCTCAGTACCAGGTCGGCCGGCCAGCCGGACTGGATAAGGGAAAGAACAGCGCTGGGTGGGATGGGGGATAATAGCTTGCGCACAAAATTCTCACCGGTCAATGGCGAGTAAGTGATGGTGGGCCGATCAACGAATTTCCCTTCGGCGCCCAGCACGAGGCGATCCTGAAAATCGGACAAACCCGCTTCCGCAGCGATTTTTCTCTCCAGTGTATAACCACTCACGATCTGTGCTACTTCCAGAAACACAGGGGTGTCCGCGTAACGGAGCTTGACGATGTTGAGCAAGGTCTGGGTCTTCCAGGAGGTGGCAACACTGTCGATATAGTTCGAACGGTCGCGAAGGATAGTCTTTGGGCCGATGCTGGCGCAGCTGACTACGCTAAATATGACCCCGATTACCAGAGAAATTCTGATGTAGTCGCAAAAGTTCTGCGTCATTTCAATGAACCCTCGGCAGCAAATGAGTCGAAAGGGTATTGCTTGGATGTTTCCCGGAGAATGGTACCGTGAGGCCGGGTTGGATGTCACGCGGTCACGTGTATTTCTGTTGCCCCTGTTGCAGTGATATAGAATGGTGTGATCAGATAATGGATTCTGCCCTGCGTAGTTCTTTGACGGAATCACTTACATGGCCAGTTAAAATTAATGATTCGGTCCTCCCAACGTGAAATCAGTCATCGCAATCAGTTCCCGTACGCTGGGGTTGAGGGCTACCCCCATTTCTCACCGGGCGGCGAGATGATCGCGCAAAGATCCGGCAGGCACCGGGTTATTCAGAACGGGCGGGGTGGTCAGGGTCAGGATGTGTCTGCTCTGTCGTTCCCGAGGAGGCCGCGCTGAGTTGATCATGGTTCGGGATCGCTTTTCTGGCCATTGCCGGGTGGAGCAGGCGAATGGCTTTTTCTATGTTGCTCTGTTTCAGGCGCAAGGCGTCCTCAAGGCAACGAATCAGGGTGTTTCTGTCTTCCAGGTTCTTCTCGAGATTGAGTATGTCCTGTTTGAGATCTTGCATCTCCGCGTGAGCCGTACCAATTTTTACGGCCTGGGCGCGCTCAAGTTCGGATTCTATTTTCACTTGATACCTCCGGGGACAGCCAGCACTTCGAGGCCCTCCGCCGAAATTTTCAGCCGGCAGGGCACCCGTCTGCTTCGACCACTGCTTCAAAGTTTAGAACTACTTGCCGGGGTTCACCAGCATGTATTCCGTGGTGATTACTTCGGCCATGGTGCCGACTACTGCGTGGATAAAACCCTGGCACCCTCCGAATTTATAGGCTTCGTCTTAATGAGTCAATGCGGCCGATAGATTGTCAGACCGGCAACAGAATGTTGAAGCGGTCTCTGATTTTTCGGTCTGTCTTTGCGTCGAGATAATCCGGGTGGTGAGTATCGAGTATCCCGATGACCTTGTCGTGAGCACGTTGCATGATATCCCTGGCGCCTTCTTCCGCCCAGGCCCCGGGTTCATTGCGATCCGCCAGCACCGGATAGTAATGATCCCGTTGCATGGCATCGAGGGTGTGAGCGCCGGCCAGGAAGTGCCCTTCACCGGCGATGGCTTCGCGGATGGCTTCGAAACCCAGTGTATCCTCGTTGATTTCCACGCCACGCAGTACACGGTAAACATGGGAGAGCATTTCATCGTCTATCATGAATGCTTCAAAAGAGGCGCCCAGGAGGCTGGCCATCATTCCGGATGATTCATACACCATATTGGCGCCTGCCAGTCCGGTGGCCAGAGAGGATAACGCCTTTTCCATGCCCATCTGGGCATCCACGGCCTTGGCGTCCGCCATGCTGGATGCCACGCCGGATGGCAGACCCAGCCAGTTGGAAAGTTGTGCCGACGCAGCGTTGAGCAGGCTGATCTCACCCCCGCCACCGGCAAAAGCTCCGGTGCGCAGATCGATCACCAGCGGCCAGTTGGAAAAAATCATCGGATAACCCGGCGCAAAGACGTTAACCATCACCAGCGCGGCCAGGGTTTCGGCAAGTGTTGCGGCAAGCATACCCGCGATGGTTGCCGGCGAAGTGGCACCAGACTGGGCAGCCACGATATTGTTGATCGGCACTCCGCATCTGATACAGGCCAGAGCCACTTCCACCGCGTCTTCACCGAAGCGCAAGGGAGAAATTACCGGGCTGATGTGCGCCTTGAGAAAAGGACGCTCGCGGAACTTCCCGTCGCCGCCCAGAACCCAGTCGAGCATGGCAATAATGGGGTCGACATGCTGGCCAATGGTGAAGCTGGTACCCAGGGGTTTTTTGGTGCCGCGCAGCATGGCATAGACGGTATTGACGTCCAGGTCGAAGGTGTCGGTCACGTCGGTGGCTACGCAACAACGTGTGAACCAGCTTACGTTTTCAAGCGTATCCATCAGGCGCGTGAAGTCATACAGGTCCCTGAGCGTGGAAGGCCGGTACAACCTGGACTCCAGGTCCAGCGTTTGTACGGCGGCGCCGCCCGTGCCGAAGTAGACCCTGTCGCCGCCTACCTCGAAATCGTGTTTGGGGTCGCGCCCGTAAAAAATGAACTGTTTGCAGGCGGCGGCAACAATATCCTCGATCATGGCCCGGGGGAAGCAGAGCCTGCCCGAATCATTGACATAGGCACCGTGCTTTACCGCCTGTTCCGTCAGAACGTCTGGCGATTCCCCCATGCCGAGTTCTTCCAGAATCCGAATCGACGTGTCGTAGATACGCGTGATCCCATCGTCCTTCAGCGGCTTGTATTGCCCGCCGATCTGTCCGGGCGGACAGGGATTGATTTCCGGCGGTTTGCTGCGCAGTGCATGCTTGGCTTCACGGCTGGTCATGCTGCCGCGCCGGCGCGGTTTTTTCCTGGGGTATTCGGATTTTTGTTGCGTCATGATCGCCTAGGAGCCTGTCCGAGAATAGAAGTCGTAGCGAGGGGAAGTCATTTTGAGTCCATTTTTTCGATCATTTGAGGAGAATAGTTATTCATATTTGACGAAAATGAGCGGGAAAATGGGCCAAAAGGGCTTTTCCGCAGTAGGCTCTCTATTCTCGGACAGGCTCCTAACACCGGACCCGGGAGTTCTCAGGGTCATAGAGGCAGGTGGGTGTAACTTCAGCGTCGTAACGCTTACCCAGAATTCCCACCTGCAGTCGGCTCCCGATCTCCGCCTGTTCAGGGTCGATGAACGCAAATGCTATATTCTTCTCGACCCGGTGCCCGTATCCGCCGGAGGTCACCGTCCCG
>CAXMTM010000053.1:0-5198 GCA_964196385.1 Arenicellales bacterium | reverse complement strand
CCGATGACGGTGCTACCGGGCACCGCCCCAGAGGGGAAGACCGCCGCCGCAGCCACGTCAAGGCATTCTTCGTACAGTTCATAAAGCCACGCCGCCGCGGAGGACGCCGCCAATCCGATACCCATGGATTTCATACCGATTCCCATGGACCCTTTGTTCTCCTGGTAGCGCTGATCATAATGTCATTGTCCATTGTGGACGTGTTTGCGACCCTGGCCTTGCTACAAAAAGGCAGCATCGAATTGAACCCCGTCATGGCCAAACTGATCGAAACGGATGTGAAGTTATTCTTTGTGGTGAAGTATATTGCAACCGCGCTGGGCGTGTTTCTCCTGCTCAGTTACAAGCGGTTTCGGCTTTTTAGAAAGAATATCAACAGCCTCCACGTGTTGTATGGCTTCATGGCAGTTTACTTAATGCTCGTAATGTACCAGGTGGTGCTGTTATCCCTGGTGGCCAGCTGAATCGCCTGGCCCGGTTTGGAAAATTCATGCAAAACCAGTAATCGAACAATTTAATTCGGGGGCCTCCGGGCCTCCTGTTCGAGTTGCCCCACAAAACTGCTGCGTATTTTTGTAAACGACTCCGTCGACTCGTACATCCGGCGCTGTCGATTTGCCCGTGCAAGCCTTTTCGACAAAGCCAGTTTATCGCCAAAAATCCTGCTCAGTACTGATTTGAATCAACTATACGTTCGTTACTGATAATCGCCGTGCATGTGACCAGGCATGATGTTCTCCCGATTGCTTTTAACCGCGCTTTTGGTCATCGTGCAGAGCCAGCCACTTTACAGCATCAGATTGCGACAATAGTCCGACGATTTTTTCGTCCTCAACAACAATCAACGGTGTGCCGCGTGCGCTCAATACCTGCATTGCATTCTCGGCACTCATCTCGGGGTGTACGCTCAAGCCGGCTAAATCGGTCCGCATTATGTCTCCAACACGGAGGCTCTCTCGTTCCTCCGCCGACAAACGCCTGACTTCCTCCAACGTAGTAAAACCGACCAGTCGACCATTCGCCACCACGGGCCACAGGACCTGGGGGCTTTGCAGCAGATGGTCATTGACGAAATCGGATACGGGCAGATCCGCCCCCGCTGTATCATAATGACGTCTCATCAGATCACGTACTAAACGCCCTTTCAGTGTTCGCCGCGTCGTCATTTGTGCGTAACTGGCAGATGCCGCGCTGGTCAGGAACCAACCGATCAGTATCAGCCATAGTCCTTGAACAAATACACCGGATAACGCTCGGAAGAATCCCACCGCCATTAACAACCAACCAAACAGGCGACCGGCATCGGACGCCAATCGGGTGGCCCTGTCCAGATCGCCAGTCATCCACCACCAGGCAGCGCGAAGCACGCGGCCTCCGTCCAGAGGGAAACCGGGCGCCATATTAAACAGCGCCAGCAGGAGATTGACGGGCCCGAGCCAGAACAGCAGGGTAGGCAAGGGTCCGAGTGTCGCCATTGCAGCTTGCTGATCTTCCATCAGCATTTGTGCAAATTCGGATCCGGCCATATAGCCGGCTAACAAGGAGAAAAACAGACCAAGAAACAGACTGGTCACCGGCCCGGCTATGGCAATGAAGAACTCTTCTTTGGGCGTATCGGGCTCATCCTCGATTTCCGCCATGCCACCGAACAGAAACAAGGTGATACGAGGCACGGAGATGCCGTATTTACGCGCCACCACGGCATGCGCCAGTTCGTGCAACAGCAAGGAAAGAAAAAACAGGATTCCGGCGGCAAGACCGGTAGTCCAGTTCTGAACCGCACTCCACTCCTGATGCCATGCCGGAAATACGTTGACCGCCAACATCCACACGACCAGTACAAAGATAACTATCAAACTGGCATCGAGGTGGATGTCGATACCTGTCAGGGAACCCACACGCAAGCCGCGACCGGGAGCCGCCGACTGTTTGGGCGGGGGGTTTTTAACCCCCATTTTCCACGGACCTGCGCTCCCTGTCGACAGCGATGTAGCTGCCGACGAAATGTGCGGCCACCGTCCCGTCTTCCAGCTCTACCTGCACCGGCACCTTGATACGTGCCCTGCGCTTGTTGCGGCAAGTATCTGCGAAGGTCGAGAATTTCTGCTCGCCTGGAAATGAACTGACTGCATTTATGGTCTGATTCACCGGTTTCGCATATTCGATTTCACCGCCGGCAATCATGATCCTCGGATTGAGGCCCTTTTCCTGCAGCCTCATGATGAGCAAGCCCCACCCCGACAAGGCGCACATGGAGTAGATACTGCCCCCAAAAGCAACGCCGTATATATTGATATTGGGTTCCAGCAGTGCACGCAACTCAAGACGGTCGCCGTCATAGCCGTGCACTTTCATTCCAATGGTGCGCGACAGGGGCACCTCGTTGTGCAGAAGCCGCTCAAGATCGGCGCAGCGCCGGCTTACATCTTTCATGCTTGCTCGATCTCGATCAACGTGCCCATGAAATCCTTGGGATGCAGGAACATGACAGGTTTGCCGTGGGCCCCGATCCGCGTCTCACCGTCACCCAGGGGTCGAGCGCCGTGTTCAACCAGATGCTGTTTCGCTTTTGATATGTCTTCCACTTCATAACACAGGTGGTGTACGCCTCCGTCAGGATTGCGCTCGAGGAATTTTCTGACCGGGGAATCCACCCCCAGCGGATGCAACAACTCGATCTTTGTGTTGGACAGTTCCACGAAAACCGTGGTGACGCCGTGATCGGGCATAGCCATTGGTTTCGATACTGTCGCGCCCAGGATATTCGAGTAGGTCGCGCTGGCTGCCGCAAGATCCGGGACAACGATGGCGACGTGGTTCAGTTTGCCAATCACGACTCTTTAGCCCCGGTAAACAGGTCGACCAGTTCCCTTGCCGCCACCGCCGCCGGCACCTTCTGATCGACCACTTCCAACTCCAGTCCACTGACCCGGTTCATGAGTTTGGGGTGCGACTTCAGCCTGCTAGTCAACAAATCAGACACTTCATCCCACAACCACTCCTTTGCCTGCAGCCCACGCCTTGTCGAGAGTCCGTTATTTAGTGAAATGATCGTCCTGTACTTTTGTGCCGCGGCCCAGACCTCACCCATTCCCCTGCCTTCGATGGCGGATACGGTTTTCACACTGACGGACCACTGCTGGTGACGTGGCTGCATGAACTGCAAAGCGTTTTGATAGTCCGCGGCGGTGTGCCTGGCAGTATTCAGCAACTCTCCATCCGCCTTGTTTATCACCACCAGGTCCGCAAGTTCCGTCACCCCTCTCTTGATGCCCTGCAGATCGTCCCCGCTGCCCGGCAGCAGCAACAGGATGAACATGTCCGTCATTCCGGCGACTGCAATCTCCGACTGTCCGATACCCACGGTCTCGACCAGGATCAGATCGAACCCCGCCGCCTCGCATAACAGCAGAGCATCACGGGTATGCTTGTTGACACCGCCGAGGACCCCGCCCGCGGCCGACGGCCGTATAAAAGCATTTTCCTGGCGCGCAAGGTTCTGCATCCGCGTCTTGTCACCCAGGATGGACCCACCCGTAATCGGGGACGACGGGTCGATAGTGAGAACGGCCACGCGCCGCCCCTGTTCCAGAAGATAGCTGCCGAAGGCTTCGATAAAGGTGGATTTTCCGACACCCGGTGCGCCGGATATACCGATTCGGAACGAGGCCCCGGTGTGGGGCATGATGGACCTCAGCAGGCGGAGCGCCGCATCGCGGTGATCCTGCCGCGACGATTCGACCAGTGTAATGGCGCGCGCCAATGCGCGGCGATCACCTTTGCGCAACTCGCGTGAAAGCTGATCCACGTCGGACTGTTTCACTAGGAAACTACTCAAATTCAATGAGCGGCTGGTCGACTTCGAGGCTGTCTCCCTCGGTCGCCAGTATTTTTTTCACCACCACATCCTGCGACGTGCGCAGCACGTTCTCCATTTTCATGGCCTCCACTACCGCCAGTTCCTCACCTTCCTTGATCGAATCGCCCTCGGAGGCCCTGAGCCGCACCAGAAGTCCGGGCATCGGGGACAACAACAACCTGGACAGATCGGGCGGGGCCTTCTCAATCATGTGCTGATTCAGGCGAGCGCCCTCGGGGGTCAGCACCAGCGCGCTGATCTCTACCCCATTACAGGCCGTCCGGTACTGGACCCCGTCCTGCTCAACTTGCAGGCACAAATCCACGCCGTCGATTTCGGCATAGAACAGAGGCTGGCCTATGGTCCAGTTACTGACCACACGGTAGGCCTTGCCTTCGAAAGTCACATCGTATCCGTGCTCCACCGGAACGATCCGAACCGGATAGCTCACCGACCCGATGACGACGACCCAGTCCAGTGAACGGCGCTGTGATCCGGCGCGGGGCGTCCTGCCACTGATCTTGTTCGCCCTTTGCCAGCATCGATGGTGGATCGCACAGGTGGCGACAACAAACACGGGTGTACTCGCACCGTTCATCCCCGGGTCGCAAAATCCGTCGGGATATTCTTCCTGGATGAAGTTGGTGGTCAGGTCCCCGGCGACAAACCGGGGGTGCGTTATCAAGGCATTCAAAAAACCGATATTGTGGGATATCCCGCGAATATAGTATTCATTGAGAGCGTGCTGCATACGCGCTATGGATTCCGTCCGTGTATCTCCGTAAGTGACCAGCTTGGCTACCATGGGATCGTAGTACACCGACACCTCACCGCCTTCATAGACCCCGGTATCGATTCGAACACCGGCACTTTCCCGAGGCGGGCGGTAACGGACCAGGCGCCCGCTGGACGGCAAAAAGCCGCGCAGGGGGTCCTCGGCATAGATACGGGTTTCCATGGCCCATCCGCTGACAGCGATGTCGCTCTGCTTCAACGCCAAAGGCTCGCCCGCCGCAACGCGTATCATGAGTTCCACCAGATCCAGTCCGGTGACCATCTCGGTGACCGGATGTTCGACTTGCAGGCGCGTGTTCATCTCCAGGAAATAGAAATTTCTGGACCCATCCACGATGAACTCGACGGTTCCGGCGGATTGATAGTCCACCGCTTTGGCCAGATTGACGGCCTGTTCCCCCATGGCCGTGCGGGTCTTCGCGTCGATAAAGGTCGACGGAGCTTCCTCGATGACTTTCTGGTGCCGCCTCTGGATGGAGCACTCCCGCTCGCCGAGGTAGAGCGTATTGCCTGTGCTGTCCGCTATGATCTGAATTTCGATGTG
>CAXMTM010000052.1:0-9152 GCA_964196385.1 Arenicellales bacterium | reverse complement strand
TTTTGAATCAAGCCAGATTTGAAAATCTGTGGTCACGTTGCTGCCCTTCCGGATCATCCGCTGAGCCCCTGTTCAATGGAATACGTGCCAGCTATGCCGAGCCACATCGTCGCTATCACACGGGCGCTCATATCGAGCACTGTCTTCGCCAGATCGATCTTGGCCGGGGTGAAATGGATGAGGATGCCGATGCCATCGAATTGGCATTGTGGTTTCACGATGTCGAATACGATCCCGGCGCAACGGATAACGAACTGAAAAGCGCCGAGCGTTTCAAACGCGTCGCCGCCGGAAACATGGACCCCGATCTCATTGAGCAGATCTATAGACTGATACTTAGCACCATCCACAACGGACCACCCAAGGCCGTGGACGAGCAATATATCGTCGATATCGACTTATCCGGATTCGGCCTGCCCTGGCATGAATTCGTCAAAGACAGCATCAATGTCAGGAACGAATTTCCCGGTCTGACGGACTATGCGTTCGCGAAAAATAACGGCGGGTTCCTGAAACGCCTGCTGAGCAGACCGAGCGTATACTCTACAGAATTTTTCAAAAATCTATACGAGCATCAGGCCAGGGAAAACATGGAAAAGCAGATTGCCTTATTGAAGGAATGCAAAAGCTGACAAGTCAGCGCCTATCCAGGCAGACATTCGCCTGACACAAAGAAATTCCGCCGTCACCGTCCACGGAAAATTGATGGCCACAGGACCAATCCAGTCGTACGGGAGACGGTCCGAGCATGTCCCAACCGGTGGCGAGGCTCAACGTTGCACGAATTACCCCCTTGTGGGTGACGGCAATATGAGGCACGCATGTGGCGGCCGTCTTACGCAGCCACTTTTGCACGCGTTGCCGGACCTGCCTTGGGCTCTCCCCACCCGCTGGTTTGAAATCAAGGCCGCGGTTCTCGTTGTCACGCATCTCGTCGCCGAGCTGATTGCGCAGCTGATCCAGCGTCCGGCCCTCCCATGTACCCCAGTGCATTTCCATCAATAACGGCTCTGTCTTCGGCTCACTACAACCCATCAGGTTAGCGGTCTGCACCGCTCGCAGCAGCGGACTGCTTACCCATCGTGCGTTGGCATAGTCCGGTGGGATTATTTGCTTCATCACCTGTAGCCGGCCGTCTTCACTCAGCGGCACGTCGGTGTGCCCCTGTATTCGCCCGGCCGCGTTCCATGGCGTGGGGCCATGGCGAATGAACATGAACTTCGTTGCGTTAAGCGTCATTTATGTAACTTCTAAATAATTCCGTGAACATTGAGTAACGCTGTGGTGTTGCAGTGACTTATTGAGAACTTGCTCATTGGTGATGCCTTAGTCGGGTGAACAAATTATCAAGCTCGTGGCCAACCTGTAACACGTCATGCTGGCTGCGGCATTTGGTTTCGGCGCGGGACCCCATCCGCCGGCTACTCAAGGGGTCACGGAGAAGTTCACGGATGTGCCGGCTCAACATATCCAGGTCGCTCTGCGCCGATAATAAACCGGTGCGCCGGTGCTCGACGATCTGGGGCACGCCACCGGTAGCTGCCGCAACAACGGGCAGACCACAGGCCTGCGCCTCCAGCAAGGCCATACCGTAAGCCTCGTTGACAGCAGGCCACACGTAAACGTCGCTCGATCTAAGGATGGTATATATACTGTCCCGATCCAGTAACCCCGTCATCGTTACCCGGGAACCAATCGGTTCGAACATCTGCGTCACCCGGGCACGACAGGAACCATCTCCGACGATGATCAGGTACCAGCGTTCGTCCCGCAGCGAACCCAAAGTCCGGGCCAGCTGTGTGAACGAATCGAGTTTATCTCCCTCACGCATCATCGCCACACAAACCAGCCAGGGCCCGGAAAGCGGCACTCCCCATTTCCCGGCGACCATCTCGCGGTCGGCAACCGCGGTGCTGACGCCGTCCAGTGACATGAAAGGTTTGAGCTCGAGCAACTCGCAACAGGGGCTCAACGTAGCCCGAAGGCAGGGATCGTCCTGCCGGTTCAGGCTGATGATCGCATCAGCCGCACGCAGCCCCGACCGGCACTGCTCGTGACCCATGCGCCACGGCCCGTCATTTTGCTTGGGTGCGAATGACGCCTCGGCAACGACGTAGGGAATCTGCAAGGCGGCGCATACGTATGGCCCTATCCAGTCCGGCGCCTTGTGGTAAGCATGATAAGTGAACCACAGCTCTGGTTTGTGACCGGCGGACATATAGGTCCGAACCAGACGAGAAGCGATGTTTAGTCCGATGTCGCGCAATCGGCGCTGACGCACTTCGTCACCGGAACCATCCCAGGATCTGAAATGGCTGACCAGATCCACTTCGTGGCCGCTGGCCGCAATCGCCGTCTGAAACAATCTGGCCATGAGGCGATCACCTGAAGGGCGACGGTGGCGCGGGGACTTAAGCGGTGCGTAGAATGCTATTTTCACCAGCCAGGTAATCCGGAAACCGTTGCGTGAGTCTGTCAATTCCACCAATCAGCGAAAAACGCGCGCGCACACGCTCGAAACCGGCCTGCCCGAGTCGTGCGCGCAATTCAGAACTGGCCGCAAGCCTTTCAATCGCCCCGGTGAGCGCGGTGGGGTCCCGCTGTTCAACCAATATTCCGGTCACCCCGTCTTCCACCAGTTCTGGTATCCCTGAAACACGGGTTGTTATGCAAGGCACTTTCTGACTCTGAGCTTCCAGCAGCACGTTCGGTAAGCCGTCACGATCGCCGTCGTCGGCAATGCGGCAGGGCAAAACGAAGATATCCGCAGCACGATAAGCACGCATAACGCCATCCAGCGGTTGCGGGCCCCGCCAGTCTGTTTTTTCCGAAAGGCCGAGATGCGAAGCGCGGCTTTTGAGCCTCTTTATCAGGGGGCCGCCCCCGATGTGAACGAAACGCCAGTCCACTTCCGGTGGCAAGCCGGCCAGAGCCCGCAACAGGTCGTCGAATCCTTTTTTTTCCACCGCTCGCCCTACGGACAGGATACACAATGGCGGTGAGCCATCACCCCCGGCTGTTCCACACCCTGTCGATGCCGGAGGTTCCCCGAACCGCTCGAAATCGAGCCCGTGGTAGACCAAAGACACCCTGCCGGGATCCGATGACAGCGACCTGAGGTGCTGTACGTTGGTGTCGGTACAACTGACCAGCCATTCACAATCATTGAGCTTTTGCTTTTTTTCCCACTCCGGGGTAGTCCAGATGTCCTTGGCGTGGGCGGAACAGGCCCACGGAATCCCGGTGATCATACTGGTATAACGCGCCACCGAAGCGGGCGTATGCAAGAAATGTGCATACAAAAACCGGCTGTCATCCGGTAATTCCATGGCAAGGACCAGTGCCTGGCCGAAGCGGCGCACTCGATTGGGGGTACAGTCCTTCCTCAGGTCTGACAACCAGGCACACCATGTCGATTTATAGCCCTGTTTGCGGCGGCACCGCCACCAGGCGCGAATCAACCGTAGCGGCTCCCGGTACAGATACTCCGGCAGGTACAAAACCGGTGCCCTGATCTCGTTGTGCACCGGATGCGACGCGGGGTCGGTCGGGTAACGCAACGAGGCAATATTTAAATTATATCCCCGGGCTTCCAGTGCATGGATCTCCTGGGCGATGAAGGTCTCGGATAACCGGGGATAGCCTTTGACAATGATCGTAACACTCGGATGCACGGGTTCCACATCGTGATTTTATGAGAATCGTATAACAATATAAGCTATCCTATACGGATTCATCCATAGTGTTTCGCCACGCCAGCCCGTCAATGCAGAATAAATCAGCCGAGAAAGATGTGCTTGAGCCGTCCATCTTCCGGTACATCCTGAAACACACCACCAAGGCCCAGATCTATCTGATCCTGATGACGGCTGCCTCCATGCCGATGGTGTACATCACTCTCGAAATACCCAAGCTGATAATCAACAACGCCATCGGCGGTGTCAATGTCCCTGACAGCATACTGGGCTTTGATATGGACCAGATTTCCTATCTGCTGACTTTGTCCATTTTTTATCTCGCCCTGGTACTGGTGGGAGGCGGACTGAAATACGTAATCAACGTTTACCGCGGGGTATTGGGCGAACGCATGTTACGGCGGTTCCGCTTTGAGATTTACAGCCGCATCCTGCGCTTCCCGCTGCCCCACTTCAAACGCATGTCACAGGCCGAGATCATTCCCATGATAACGGCCGAAACCGAGCCTCTCGGCGGCTTTATCGGCGACGCTTTTGCCTTGCCGGCGTTCCAGGGCGGATTGTTGCTGACCTACTTGTCGTTCATCTTTGTACAGGACCCGTTACTGGGAGCGGCGTCCGTCGTGCTCTACCCGGTACAGATCTACCTGATTCCCAAACTCCAGAAAAAAGTCAATGCGCTCGCCAAGAGGCGGGTCCAGACGGTGCGCAAACTTGCCGACGGAGTGGGGGAATCGGTGTCGGGCATCACCGAGATACACGCCAACGACACCTCCAGCTTTGAAAAGGCCAGAATCTCGGACAAATTGGCGACCATCTACTCCATCCGCCTCGAGATCTACAAGCGTAAATTTTTCATAAAGTTCCTGAACAATTTTCTGGGTCAGGTGACGCCTTTTTTCTTCTATGCCGTGGGCGGTTACTTCGTCATCAACGGTGACCTGTCGCTGGGGGCGCTGGTTGCCGTGCTCGCAGCCTACAAGGATATAGGTCCACCGTGGAGTGAACTGCTGAAGTTCTACCAGATTACGGAAGACGTTCGTGTCAAGTACGCCCAGATTATCGAACAATTCCAGCCCGAGAACATGCTTCAACTGGAATTGCAGAGCGAGGCCCCGGAAACCATCGAACCGGTTTCCGGCAGATTGGTGTCCACCAACCTGACCTATACCGAGGACCAGGTGGTGAAGCTGGTCGATGACGCAAATTTTCACCTCGCTCTGGACGCACACACCAGCGTGGTGGGAGTGGCCGGCAGCGGAAAGGACGAATTTGCACGGCTGATTGCCCGCTTGATCGCCCCCAGTTCAGGCCGTATCACCATCGACGAGGAAAGCCTCGGTTCGTTCCCCGAATCGGTCCTGGGCAGACGCACCGCCTACGTCGGAACCAACGCCCATATTTTCTCCGGAACGGTGTTCGATAATGTGGTTTACGGACTCAAACACCAACCGCTCACAGATCCCGAATATGGCGCGGAGGAGGCAAAACGACGCGCACTGGAGGTGAAGGAAGCGAAGGCAGCGGGGACCAGCGTCGACAACGTGGATGCCAATTGGATCGACTATCAAGCCGCGGGCGTGGACGGCGGTGATCAGTTGAATGACCGCATATTTGAAATCTTCAAAGTCGCCGACCTGGAAGAAGACATTTACAAACTGGGTCTAAACGGGACCATTGCGGCGGATGACAGTCACGCCGACCTTGTGAATCGCGTTCTGGAGGCGCGCGCAGCCCTGCTTGAACGTCTTGCCGATCCCAAAATGAAAAACCTCGTGGAATCGTTTGACCGGAATCACTACAACACCAACATGTCCGTAGCGGAGAACCTGTTATTCGGCACGGCAATCGATGCCTCGTTCGATGTCGAGAATCTCTCCAACAACCCGCGAGTCATCAAGGTGCTCGAACAATGCGACCTTATCCCCGAACTTCTACGCATTGGTCGAAAGATTGCCGACGTTATGCTGGAGTTGTTTGCCGACGTACCATCGGACAGTGAACTTTTCGGTCAGTTCAGCTTCATCAGCGCCGACGATCTGCCCGTGTTCCACGGACTGTTGAACCGTACCGAAGAGGGCAAGCTCGACGACCTTCCGGAAGAGGATCGCGTGATGCTGCTGTCCTTGCCGTTCAAGCTCATTCCCGCCCGCCACCGTCTGGGACTCATTGACGACTCCATGCGAGAGCGCCTGGTTTACGCACGCGGCGCCCTCTATTCCGAGCTTGGTGAAAATAACGAGTACGTCAGTTTTTTCGATCCGGAAAAATTCAATCCCGCCATCACCATCCAGGACAATATCCTTTTCGGTCGCCTGGCCTACGGGCAGGCACGGGCGCAGTCACGGGTGGGAGACCTGATCAGGGAAACCGTCGAAACGATGGGTTTAAGGCACGAAATCATGAGAGCCGGACTGGAGTACGAAGTCGGCATAGGCGGCTCACGTCTTGCTCTGGCTCAGCGGCAAAGACTGGCCATCGCGCGTGGATTGATTAAAGACCCCGACGTATTGATACTGAACGAGGCCACCAGTTCCATGGATCCAGCGGCGGAAAACAAGATCATCGATAATCTTCGGGAACATTTGCAGGGAAAGGGATTTATCGCGGTGTTAAGCAGAGTGGAACTGGCGCGGCAGTTTGAACACGCAATGGTTCTGGAAAATGGCAAGGTCGTTGAGCAGGGAACCTCCGCCGAACTGAGCGAATCGGGGGGTCCGTTCCAGAAACTGCTACAGCAAAGTTAGCACTCCGTCAAGACTATATTTGGAGTGCTGGCCGGCATGTTGCACATATGCCAATACCCGATATCACGCAACTTGCGGGGTGGTCCGTGTGGACTGGAATAAGCATAAACTTGCCCACATCCCTTTTCGTCACTCCCCTGTCCTTGATATAGTGCGCGCTCTTTACTTACAAGAGCACTGCCATGGATGTTAACAGCATACCCATTCCCGACAAAGAGTTCACCCTGGAAGAACTGGATAACGAATTATTACTCTACCATCCGACCAAAACGACCACCGTATACATGAACGAGACTGCATCCATCATCTGGCGATTGTGCGATGGAAAACGGAGTATCGTTGAGATCACCGACCTGATAAATGATTCCTACCCGGAGGTCGGGGACCGCGCCAGGGAAGACGTGGAAGCCACGCTGCAGATATTCAGAGACCACGGAGCGATTACGGTTTAGGAGCCTGTCCGGGAATAGAGAGCCTACTGCGGAGAAGCCCTTTTGGCCCATTTTCCCGCTCATTTTCGTCAAATATGAATAACTATTCTCCTCAAATGATCGAAAAAATGGACTCAATATGACTTCCCCTCGCTACGACTTCTATTCCCGGACAGGCTCCTAGGTGAATATACGCCATGTAAATTTTGCAGGCCAAAGCCTGTGCATCGAGCACCCTCCTGAAATCACGGAACTGATCGAGTTTTTATATCGTGACGTCAATGCAGATGTGGTCGACTCCCCCGACGTCAAGCTCACCATTACGCTGGATGAAGGGAAACTGGCACTGCGGCACAAAGAAGAACAGCTGTATCGAGGCAGCGAAGAAGCCGTGCTGGCCACAATGCTGATACGACAGACGATCCACCACCTGATCGACAACAATAACGACGGCATGGCATTACACGCAGCGGCCCTGTCAAAAAATGGGAAGGGCATCGTGCTCCCGGGGCGCAGCGGCAGTGGAAAAACCACGCTAAGTACGTGGTTGGCCACTCGGGGATTCAACTATCTTACTGACGAATATGTATTTATCGAGGAAAACACAGATACGATCCAGGCATTCGCCCGGCCACCCAATGTCAAAGTGAGGGGATTCGACGCACTAAATTCCTATTTCGACAGAGAAAAACACCAGGGTCAAACCATCCAGAGCAAACACGTGGCAATGATCCCTACATACTTGCTGAATCCGCACAACACGCAGGAAAATGCCCGCGTCAGTCTCATCCTGTTTCCGAAATTTAAAAAGGATTCATCCCTCAAGCTCGAAAAACTGAGCAAGGCCAAGGCCGGGTTGGCGCTGATGGAGTCTTTGGTCAATGCGCGCAACCTCAACGGGCACGGCTTCAACGAAGCTGCGCGCCTGGTGCGCAGCGCCCCCAGTTACCGCCTGGAGTATGGTTCTTTTGACCAGCTCCAGGAGGAATTCAACCGAATCCTGCCGGAATAGCCCAGCTACTTCGGTTTACTGCCACCGGCGTGCGCCGGCAGAATAATGGAATCCACCACGGGTTTATGCCAGTTTTCCGGCAAGACCTTGGCGGTGGTCCACACCCCACCACCGGCAACCAGGGATTTGAGTAGCTTACGTCGACCTGAGGAAGATTCGTTGTCTGTCATTTTTTTGAGTCCGGGATTTTGAGTAGTCTGCGAATTATGTCAACCATAGTCGCCTTTTTGCAAGAAAATTATTCTTTTTGCATTGCAGCAAGGCTTGCCTTTACGGGTTGCAACCAGTCTGCATCGCCCAGTCCGCGTTTCCCGGCTTCACGCATGATACATTTCATGTCATACCAGTCCAGGCGTCCCCGTGTCGACGAGGCGAGCACCCGCGCCAGCACTCCGGGGTCCTCCGATACGGGCAAACAGGGCAATGACACGCCTAAACAACGGAAACTCAGCGCTGCCAGCACGCACGTTGCGCACCGCCCGCAATTCAACTGATCGGCCGGACCCATCTGCCAGCAGACCCGCAGATGGTGCCGGATGGAGGGCCAGTCCAGCAGGGCGCGGATTTTCTCGAAACGAGGAACTTCGCCGCCGTGGTGCACAATCCTGAACCCATCGCTGCCCATTAAGGGATCGGTCACTGGATTCGAACCGAGCGGCAGCAGCATTTCATACGGCGAAGTGTTGGCAATAATCCCCGTGCCGAAGGAACGGCTAAACAAAGTCAACGCGGATCCCAGCAGCAGGCCGTGTACATCCAGCCACCTGGGCATGTGTTTCTTGATATTGGTCTGCACCGATATCAGTTCCAGGGGCAAACCCCGCAGCAACTTGCGTGCATTGCGGAAGGAGTGGTCGAACTTTTCGGAGTCCTCCAGGATCGAATCAAACCCCTGGATCATCAACACCGACTCGACCCGGGGAAACCACTTCCGGTCCGGGTCGACCAGGTGGCGGTACACCGTATAGCAAGAGTCGACGCCACCGGAAAATGTGGTGATTGCCGGCTTCCCCGCGCGGTGTTCCGCAGCCTCTGTCGAGGCATCGATGGCAATAGGCTGCAGATGATCGCGCCAGCACGACCATGCGCGCTGGAACTCTTCCAGGTTTTCCAGCAGGCCATTAGTCACCGGCGCACCTTCGACCTTGAGTGTTGCATTCTTTTCCATGGCGATCATCAGCCCGGCCAGCAGGAAAGGATCGGCGCGCCCGGTGAGCTTGTCTCCGTACAGTGCATCTATTCTGTACCACAGGTCGAGTTCGTTCAG
>CAXMTM010000051.1:0-7542 GCA_964196385.1 Arenicellales bacterium | reverse complement strand
AAAATGGTTTAACGAATGCCTGGCGGCTCGATAATGCGCAAGACTGTCGGGAAACGCCCGGACAAAACAAAGACTCTGATGAAACGACTGCAACAGGGAGGCCTGATGGATCGCCCTGTGCTGCAATGATCGTAACAGGTCCAGTTTTTCCGCCGCTGCATCGGGCGTGTACAGGCCGCGGATTTGTTGCAGCTTTTTTACCTGCGCACGAATTGATATGCATGGGGTCAGACCTTGCATTTTGCATCCAACGAAGATCTGGATACTACATTTTCGGTGCGGAATGCAAAATGCAAGGTCTGACCCCAGAATTTGATTTAATGCCTACCCCTTGTTTCGATTGTCAACGACACGCTGAGCTTTGCCCTGGGAACGCGGAATGATCCCGGTGCCGAGAACATTGACATGCGTACTTACGCCGATGAAGGTCTTTATATTGTGCTGCAGTTGGCCGGCGGCCCGATCACCGGCGCCCGCGTCCACCTCCGGTTTGAGTTCAACGTTGACGGCAAGCGCATCGAGGTTGCCGTTGCGGTTGAGTTCAAGCTGGTAGTGCGGCGCCAGATCAGGTTGCTTGAGAATCAACTCTTCGATTTGTGACGGAAAGACATTTACCCCACGGATTATCATCATGTCATCGCTGCGCCCGGTGATCTTGTCGAAACGCCGCATGGTGCGGGCGGAGCCGGGAAGCAGGCGGGTAAGATCGCGAGTGCGATAGCGGATGACCGGGAATGCTTCTTTGGTGAGCGAGGTAAAGACCAGTTCGCCATGCTGCCCGTCCTCCATAACCTCACCGCTTTGCGTGTCGATGATCTCGGGATAAAAGTGGTCTTCCCAAATGGTGGGCCCGTCCTTGCTTTCGATGCACTCGTTGGCGACGCCGGGGCCAATGACCTCCGACAAACCATAGATGTCCACTGCATCGATGCCTATACGCTGCTCGATCTCGCGGCGCATTTCGTTGGTCCAGGGCTCTGCGCCGAAGATGCCGATGCGCAGCGAACAACTATCGCGGTCGATACCTTGTCTTTCGAGTTCGTCGGCGATGTTCAGGCAGTAAGACGGCGTCACCATAATGATGTCGGGCCTGAAATCCGCAATCAGTTGTACCTGCCGCTCGGTTTGCCCCCCAGACATGGGAATGGCCATGCAACCCAGCCGCTCCACTCCATAGTGCGCACCGAGTCCGCCGGTGAACAAGCCGTAGCCGTAAGAAATATGGACCTTGTCTCCCGGCCTGCCGCCGGAGGCGTAGATAGACCGCGCCATCATGTCCGACCACATGTCGATGTCGTTTTTGGTGTAACCCACCACCGTCGGCTTGCCGGTGGTGCCGCTCGACACATGCACGCGCACCACCTCAGTCTGCGGCACCGCGAACATGCCGAAGGGGTAGTTGTCGCGCAGGTCCTGTTTGGTCGTGAATGGGAGCCGGGTCAGATCGGACAGGTCCTGGATATGATCCGGGTGTACGCCGGCCTCGTCAAATTTTTTACGGTACTGCGCAACGTTGTCGTAAGCATGTTTGACCGACCACTTCAAACGCTCAAGTTGCAGGGCGGTTAGCTCATCGCGGCTGGCGGTTTCGATAGGGTGGAGTCCGCCTGTTGAATTTACGGTCATTTTTATCTCCCTTGCGTCACCATATTCTACACACTAATGTTTGGGGACCTGTGTGCATGTTTCATGCTGCGTTTGTTTTTGAGTTCTTCCGCGATCAGAAACGCCAGTTCCAGACTCTGGGATGCGTTCAGACGCGGATCACACAGGGTGTGATAGCGGTCGACCAATCGGTCATCTGTAATGGCGTGAGCTCCGCCGGTACATTCGGTGACGTTCTGTCCGGTCAGTTCGATGTGCAGGCCGCCTGCGAATGTCCCCTCCGCATCGTGCACATCAAAGAACGCCCGCATTTCCGCCAGCACGTCGTTGAAATCGCGGGTTTTGTACCCGCTTGCCGATATGCGAGTATTGGCGTGCATGGGGTCGCACGACCACACGACTTTACGCCCGGCCCTGTCTACCGCCCGTATCAATCCCGGCAGTTTCTCGCGGGTTTTTTCTACCCCCATGCGGGTGATCAATGTAATTTTACCGGCCTCGTTCCCGGGGTCGAGGGTATCGATCAACACCAGCAGGTCGTCAGCGCTGATATCGGGCCCACACTTGATACCGACGGGATTGGCGATCCCCCGTGCGAATTCGATGTGCGCTCCGTTCTCCGCTCGCGTGCGATGGCCAATCCACACCATGTGGGCCGAGCAGTCATACCATTGTTCATCGGAATCCTGCCTGGTGAGGGCTTCTTCATAAGGCAGAAGCAATGCTTCGTGGGAGGTGAAGAAATCCGTCTCACTGATCTGTGGCGTGGTGTCAGCGGTCAGCCCGCAAGCCGCCATGAATTCCAGAGTCCCGGTGAGCCGGTCGGCCAACTCCCGGTAGCGCGTGCTCTGTGGCGTCTCAGCCACGAATTCCAGATTCCAACTGTGCACTTGGTTCAAATCGGCCAGACCACCTCGTGCGAATGCTCTTATCAGGTTAAGCGAAGCGGATGCCTGCCCGTAGGCGGTGATCATGCGCTGCGGATCGGGCCTGCGTGCCCGGGCTTCAAATTCCGCGGCATTGATAATATCGCCGCGATAACTCTCCAGTTCCACGCCGTCCCTGGTTTCTGTTGCTGACGATCTTGGTTTTGCGAACTGTCCGGCAAGCCGCCCGATTTTGACTACCGGGCAGGCCGCGCCAAATGTCAGAATTACCGACATTTGCAGAATCACGCGGAAAGTGTCGCGAATATTGTTGCTGCCAAATTCGGCGAAACTCTCGGCACAATCCCCGCCCTGGAGCAGGAACGCGCCGCCATTTGCGACTTGCGCCAACATTTCCTTCAAACGGCGGATCTCACCAGTGAGTACCAGTGGCGGATAACCGCGAAGTGCGTCTTCCGTGCGTGCGAGTTCGGTTTTATCCGGATAATCCGGTATTTGATGCGCCGGTTTATTGCGCCAACTTCCCGGCGCCCATTGATTACTCATTGACTGTTATTAAATATCGGTAAACCAGACAGGGGGGCTTCGCACTGGAACCGTAAACCGTCACGGGTTGTTACGGTGATCCAGTGTCCACTATGATAACAGACATCATACAGTCGATGCCGATTACGGGAGCAAATGTGCCGCGCTCTGCCCTGCAAAATAAAATATGGGATCCTGCGGAAACCATGCCGCTCGAGGAGTTGCAGGAACTGCAGTTGCAGCGCCTCCGGGAGAGTGTCGACAGGGCCTCCAATGTGCCTTTTTACAATGAGATTTTCAGGCAACGGGGCTTGAATGCGGAGTCGATAAGGACTCTCGACGATATCCGCCGTTGCCCGTTCACCACCAAGTTGGATTTACGGCGCCATTATCCGCTGGGCATGATGGCCGTGCCCAAAGAATCACTGGCGCGCATCCATGGTTCTTCAGGGACTACCGGCAAACCCACTTTCGTCGGTTATACCCGGCAAGACCTGGATATCTGGGCCGGGCTTTGTGCGCGCTTTTTGGTTGCCGGCGGACTGTGTTCTCATCATATCGTACATGTTGCCTTCGGTTACGGATTGTTTACCGGCGGCTTTGGGCTGCATTACGGCATAGAAAAAACCGGCGCCGCGGTTGTTCCCGTTGCATCTGGAAATACGCTGCGGCAGCTCATGTTGATCGAAGATCTCAGACCCGATGCGCTGGTTTGTACACCGAGTTACGCACTGACCATCGCCGATGCCACCCACAAGGAAAGGATCGACCCCCGTGGATTCAGCCTCAAATACGCTTTTCTTGGCGGCGAACCGTGGACCGAAGATATGCGCACGGCCATCGAAACGGAACTCGATATCTGTGCGTTCAATAATTACGGATTGAGTGAGATTATCGGGCCCGGAGTAAGCGGAGAATGCCGGGAACGGCAGGGCATGCATATCCAGGAAGATCACTTTCTCGCCGAGTGCATCGATCCCGAGACGCTGCAACCGGTAGCCGACGGTGAACCCGGCGAACTGGTGTTTACGACACTTACGCGCCAGGCAATGCCGATGATTCGCTACCGCACAAGGGATATTGCATCTCTGTCGCGAAAGCCGTGCCCATGCGGGCGCAGCGGGGTTCGCATGAGCCGGGTACTAGGAAGATCAGACGATATGTTGATCATTCGCGGCGTCAACATATATCCCTCGCAGATCGAAGAGGCATTGTTGCGTGTTGACGGCGCCACTGCCCACTATATGATCGAAGTCGGCAGGCCCGGGACACTGGATGAAATCACCATTCGGGTCGAAGTGAGGGACCAGCACCCTGGCGATGGAGGCGGCGGTACCAGGGCACTGCAGAAGCTCTTCCAAAACAGTGTTTATGCAACGACGGGCGTACGCGCCAGGGTGCTATTGGCGGCGACAGGAACCCTGGAGCGGTCGAAAGGCAAGGCAAACCGCGTCGTGGACCTGAGGCAGCGAACTGGTCCCGGGGATGCCGCTGAATGATCGCGGCGAGGAGCCTGGAGCGCCGCTCCTACAGCAGGAAGAGCGTTTAGAGCCGATTATTATCGGTAAGAAATTATACAATTATCATAGTGCAAATGGTGTCCGGGTTACGGCGACGAGAACGATAAATAAAAAAACAACCTGCGCCAGGATCCAGGTGATGATCTTCGATCCACGGTTTTTACAAAAACGAAACGCGGCCATGCCCAGCACGATATAGAGGACCAGACCGACAATTTTTGTATTCAGCCACGCCAGGGGACCGGGATACTGACTCGTTACTACAACCAGGCCAATTGCGCTGGCCAGCAACAGGCTGTCAACGACGTGAGGTACGACGCGTACCCAGGCCGGCTTCAGTCGCCGGGGCTTGCTGAATATCCAGATGCCCCTCGTAAAAAACA
Source organism: Arenicellales bacterium (assembly GCA_964196385.1). GTDB lineage: Bacteria > Pseudomonadota > Gammaproteobacteria > Arenicellales > JAANXG01 > JAHEKE01. The sequence continues at coordinate 2,622 of CAXMTM010000051.1, read as the reverse complement.
GAATGTACGTGATCACTGCACAGGTCACGTGTATGGTTTTTAAGAGGATGTAGCCAGCCCCCATTTGTTACTTCAACCCCTTCTCCCGAAAAAACTCCCGGTATTTGTAATCCTCTACGTTGATGTGATGGATCAGCCAATCCCACAGCATTGCGCCGAATTTTTTCTTAAAGGCAATTTTCCGGTTGTTAATCCTGGACTGAACCTTGATCAGGTCATTCACGAAATTGTCGTGCAGCTGTTTATGTGCGTCAAAGTATGGATAACCGTGCTCCTGCATCAACTGTTCTTCCTCACGGAAGTGAGTTTGCACGTAACGTGTGACGCGGCTGAACAACGCATCTATTCTCTGCCAGTCTTTGTTTGTGGGTTCTTTCTCAGACAGGTCTTCGACGATCTGGTTGAACTCCACGGCGTAACTCGCCAGGCGTAAATGTTGTCGATTGATAAAATTGACGCCCACATCTTTTAGCAGGCAATGGGCCTCGTTCCGGGGTGTTGCACTTTTCAGACTAAACATACTTTAACTCTGTGCGATGCGGAAAAAAAACATTTCACGATCAATCTCCCGTCTTTTGGTCCGGGACAAGATCGTATGCCGTTACGTGGTCTTTGACGATGCCTTTTTGTACGATGTTCATGCCTTTGCCGGTAAACTCTATTCTGCATGGAACGGTGACACCACAGTCAAAAAAATAGGTTCCTTCGATCAGTCGCACCGAATCCAGGTGCGCGACTATCCTTTCGTCAAGGAGGCCAAAGGTATCCGAAATATATGCGCTGCCTGTGGTCTTGTTTATCGCAATGTCGAATACCCTGCGTATGGTGTCGGCGCTTAGGGTGGTGGAATACGGGAAAGGAATGATCAGTCTGACAATACGATTTTCCGGAAAAAAACGTATGTAGTGACTGTTTCTCGAGGCCCGGGCCAATTCACCATCGTTTTGCTCCCTGGAATAGTATCCGGAATAGGCATCGGCGTCGATATTTCCCGGCTCGGAATAGGCCAAACCGGGCGCTAGTGTAGTGATCAACAAAATGGCCGTACTAAGGGCCCGCGCCCAAAGTAACAATGTTCCCCTCGCTGTCTGCACAAATACCCTCGCCCTGTAAAATATACTGATAGAATATCACTGATTCGATCGTTTTAAACCGCCTGGAACACCCTTTACTTGAGACCAGCGTATAAATTTTCTCCCATCACGTTTCACACCCGAACTGCTCTACTGATTTCTGTATCCCTTATTATCGGCGGTTGGTGGCTGTGTGTTTTTGCGCAAAGCGGGCCCGGTATGGAGCAGAATGATTCCACAGTGGTTAAGGTAGTGGCGGCGAATCCGGCCTCTCAATTCGCTGAACGTGCCCAGCCAGATAACGGATCGCGTGATATGCCCGTGTTTTTCATGATCGGCATCGCCATCAACGCCATAATGTTGTTGTCGTTTGCAGTCTGGTTTGTCAGCGAATGGAAAAAACATAACAAGAAGAAAGCCGGGGGGAAACGGCAATGAAGAAGAATTTCCCGATTGGCACCCTCGTTCTGTTCGCGATATTGGTATGCGTGGTTCTGGTTGCAATCACGGTTATGAACAATATCGTACCGAAAATTCCGCAAGAATTGGCAGGTGTTCTTCGCCCCGCCCCCAGGCCGCTGCAACCGTTTGTTTTTAAGGAACAAACAGGCAAACTGTATACACAGGCGGATCTTGAAGGAAAGTGGACATTCCTTTTTTTCGGCTATACCTACTGTCCGGATATCTGCCCGACCACCCTCACTGTGCTGAGTTCATTGACAGGGCATCTGCAATCACAGCCTGAGTCGAGCAAAGATGTGCAGGTCGTATTCGTATCCGTCGACCCCCAGCGCGATAAACCCGAGCTACTGGACAAATACTTGTCCTATTTCCACGATGACTTTATTGGTATCACCGCGGGACAAGAAAAAACCCGTGTCTTCGCCGACCAGTTCGGCGCCATGTTTTTTAAAGAACAGGAAATGGGCCCGGATAATTATTTGATGGCACACGCCAGCTCTATCTACCTTGTAAGTCCGGGGGTCGAGATTGTCGCCTCTTTTTCACCGCCCCATGATCCCGGCACCATCGCATCCCAGTTTCAGGCTATCAGAGGCCTGGGCTTATAATCGGTCTGCCAGAGCAACGACGGCTGTAACCCTCACCCATATGGATCTCATTCCCGTGATTCCGCCTTTCCTGGCGATTCTCAATGCCACCGCAGCATCTTTGCTTGTCACCGGTTATGTATTCGTCCGCAAAGGGGTTCGACTTGCACATCGAATCTGTATGATAAGCGCTTTGACGGTGTCGGCGATTTTCATGGTATTTTATCTTTATTACCACGCTAAAGTAGGCAACATTCCATTCGCAGGCGTGGGTGTTGTCCGCCCGATCTATTTTTCCATCCTTGCGTCCCATGTAATACTCGCGGCGGTCCTGTTTCCGATGGCACTCATCACCGCGAGTTTCGCCATAAGAGGAAATTTCTCCCGGCACCGCCGTATTGCGCGCTGGACGCTGCCGATTTGGCTGTACGTCTCTGTAACGGGCGTCGTCGTCTACTTGATGGCGTTTCATTTTTACATCAGTTGACGGTCCAGGGGGC
>CAXMTM010000050.1:0-7099 GCA_964196385.1 Arenicellales bacterium | reverse complement strand
TGCATGACCGACTCACGTACGGTTTCGAGCGCCGCCTCGAGCGGGATTCCGGGGGCGGGCCGGATCTCGATGGTAATGGTCCGCTGACGCTCACGGTGGCGTATCTCGGTCGGACCGGAGGTCATTTCGATGGTGGCCAGGCTGCTGGCGGGGACGATTCGACCCAGCGAGGTGATGATCGGCAGACTGGCGATACCCTGAGTTTCAGTCACCGCGTCCTTGACGCCGCGCAGTACCAGATCCAGGCGATCGCTGCCGACGGTGACTTCCGCTACCCGCAAGCCATCGTTGAACGCGTCCACTGTTTCGCCGAGTTCGCGCGCACTAACGCCATTGTCCGCCAGCCTGATACGGTCGGGGACGACACGAATCTCCGGTGCGCCCAGTTCCAGGCCCGGATTCGGCCGCAACTGGTTGCCCTCCTGGAAAGGCAAAACCTGGCCTATTTTTCCCATGGAGCGGAGCGCAACCGCCAGCAGTTGTTCGATCTGCGGACCTGAAATATCGAGCTCGATCTTGCGTCCGCCACCGATGCCCCGACCGAATATAGACGGCTGATTGATGAATCCGAAAGTGCCCGGTTCGCTGAACACCGGGCCCTCGAGAATCGGGATCAACTCACCGGCGCGTTGCGCATCGGTGGCTATGGCGCCGATAAATGTGGTTGCCCGGGTCGCCACGAAAAAGAAGCGCTCGATCTTCGGCGGTTGCCCGGGGACTGATTCGGGCCCGGTTTCAATGGCCCAGTGCGGCCGTGTTGCCTGTTCGATCCCCTTTGCAATTTGCGCCATGGTATGCAGGTTGTAGCCCGGTGGTGGAATGATGATGCCGAACACCAGGTTGCGGTTTCCTTCGGGCAGGTATTCCAGCTTGGGCAGGTACTGCCAGGTCAGAGCCCCCGCCGCAATGGTGACTGCCACCACCAGCATCAGCGCCAGGAATCGATTACCCACCACGGCACGGGTATAACCCACAGCAGCCCGGCTGAACCCTTCACCGAAGTGGTCGATCACGGGTATTCGCAAACGCGTGATCTTTTTTTCCTGTCCGTCAGCGGTGGAGAACTGAAACAGTTTCTGGGAGATGGCCGGGATGACGGTGATGGATACCAGCAACGACAACATTACGGATACCGAGATGGCCACGGCGATATCCCGGAACAACTGCCCGGCCTCGAGTTCCATGACCAGAATCGGGATGAACACCATGACCGTGGTGAGCGCCGACACCAGCACGGCGCCCCATACCTGACGGGCGCCGTGATAAGAGGCTCTGGCGGCCGTGTAACCCTGCTCGCGAAGGCGATAAATGTTTTCGAGAACGACGATGGCCGCGTCCACCACCATGCCGATGGCGAATGCGATACCGGCCAGCGATATGACGTTGATAGACCGCCCCATGGCTGCCATGGCTACAAAGGCACCGATCACCGACACCGGGATAGCTATTGCGATCACCAGGGTCGCCCGTAACGAACGCAGGAAAAGCAGCAGGATGAATACCGCCAGCGAACCCCCGATCCAGATATTCTGCCTGACCAGATCAATGGCCGAGTTGATATAGACCGTCTCATCATAAACCTGGCGCAAGGTCAGACCGGATCCCGGGATTACGGAGGCGTTGAGCTCGGCAATGGCGTTACCGATACCCGCCATGGTCTCGATAACGTTGGCGCCGGTCTGGCGCTTTGCGCTCATCGCCAACGACTCATCGCCCATTAGCCGGATACTGGCGGTAGGGTCCTTGAAACCGAAACGAACCTCAGCGAGGTTGCCCACGGTTACCCGGGCGCGTCCTCCCCCGGCGGTGTGGTCGCTTGAACGCACCACGACATCCCGCACCGCCTGCAGGGAGTTGAGCTCTCCCTCCGCGCGCACGACGTATCGGCGCTTGCCCTCGTCGACATCGCCGGCGGATACCGAGGCGTTAGCCGCTCGCAGTGCGTCGGCAAAGGCAGGAATAGTCAGGCGGTATCGGGCCAGCAATTCGGGGTCTACAATAATTTCTATCTGGCGCTTGCTGCCGCCATAGACATCCACACGGCTGACTCCGGGCACGCGCTCGATACGTTCCTTGAGCACGTCTTCGACGAAATCACCATATTCATGGATGGGCCGTTTATTGCCAGCGTCGCGGTTCATGATAAACCAGGCTATGGAGCTGTCTTCACTGCCAGCGGTATCCAGCGTGGGCTGGTCGACCTCGTCGGGATAACTGGATACCCGATCGAGCCGGTTGGCCACCAGCAGAAGGGCCCGGTCCATGTTGGTGCCGACCGAAAACTCGAGAGATATCTGGCTGCGACCGGGCTCGGCGCGGCCGGTAATGTTTTCCAGTCCTTCGAGACCGGAGAACTGCTCTTCCTGACGGTTGACGATTTCACGCTCCACTTCAGCCGGCGCCGCCCCGGGCCAGTGGGTGGTGACGGTAATGATGGGCCGGTTGACGTCGGGGGCAAGCTGTATGGGAATACTGTTCAGCGCCACCAGCCCGAACAGAACGATCATCAACACTGCCGATATCACCGCGATAGGACGATATATGGCAGTGTGGATCAGGTTCAAGAAGTGTGCCCGTCTATGGCCACTTTGGCGTCGGGCTGCAAGCGTTCATTGCCGCGCACAACCACCAGTTCCCCCTCTTCCAGTCCGCTCAGAACCTCGAACCGGCTGCCCACTGCGTCGCCCAGCTGCACCGGCCTGATGCTGGCGATGTCATCACTGACCACATAGACAAGGCTTTTCCCCTGGCGCCTGATTATCCCGTCCTTGTGCACGGACAGAACGGTGCGACGGGCGCCCACCGGGATATACAGCGTCACGCTCTGATCTACTGCCAGGGCACCGTACTTACCTTTGAACTGCGCAATGAACCGGGTCGCCCGCGTGCGGGTCAACTGGTCTTCCTGCGGGACGATGGCTCTTACGGTGGCGCTGTGCTCGCTGCCATCGTCAAGCTGCATGCGCACCACTGTGCCCGGGGGCACACCGGGCAACCGATCGAACGGAATATCTGCCTCAACTTCCAGTGATTCGTCGGCAATGATCTCAACCACGGTCTCCCCGGTCTTGACGTAGGCTCCAGCCTCGGTGGAGCGCCGCACAATCACACCGGGGTAAGGCGCCCGAACCTGCGTATGCTCCAGGCTAAGCTCAACCAGTTGCACACTGGCCTGGGCGGAATCGACCGCGGCCATCGCCTCGTTTACCCTGGCTTTCGCAATGACCACATTCTGCGCCGCGTCGTCCACCACGGCGCGGGACGTCACCGCCGGGTTCTTGATGCCCTTGAGGCGCTTGACTTCCTGACGGGCAAGATCGAACTCAGCCTTGCGGGTGGCCAGTAATGCATTAGCCTCCCCGAGGTGTGCCCCGGCCAGCCGGTGTTGAACCTCAAGGGCCGCGGTATCGAGTTCCGCGATTATCTGGCCACGGGTCACGCGCTCACCGATCTGCACATGCACGGCCCTGACCGGGCCATCGATGCGGGATGATATGCTGCCGGCCTGTCTCGCCACCAGCCGGCCTATGACCGACACGGTCTGCACCAGCGGTTCGGTCCTGACCGCATCAACCCGCACCAGCGACACACCCTCCCCCTGGGCGCGCACCGGGTTAGTGATGCACAAGGCGCATACTAAAAATCCCAGCGAAATGGGGTTCAATATTTTCATGGGTCAGCGGCTGCTCTTGTAACTGGCCAGCCTGCAGGCTGGCGCCAATGGTTCAAAATGATGATGAGACGGGTAAAAAGGAGTATACCTGTTCGGTTGCACCAGACCAGCAAAGAGCTTAACCTTTCTCAAATGCCGTATTTTGGTTTAAAGAGACCCATATGAACGTCGAACAAGCTCGTTTTAACATGATCGAACAGCAGATCAGGCCCTGGGAGGTGCTGGATTCGACAGTACTGGAATTGCTGTCCACCCTACCGCGCGAGGCATTCGTTCCCCACAGTCAGCGGGCCCTGGCCTTCGTCGACACCAACGTGGTCCTCGCCCACGGGCAAGTCATGATGCAGCCCAAGCAGGAGGCACGGTTGCTGCAGGAAGCCGGCGTGACCTCAAAAGACCGGGTGCTCGAAATCGGGACGGGCAGCGGCTACATGACCGGATTGCTGGCCAGCCTGGTCACCGAAGTGGACACGGTGGACATATTTCCGGATTTTCTGGAATCCGCACGGAACATACTGACCCGCCATGGGATAACCAATGTTAATTTTTCCGAGGGCGATGCCGCCGGCGGATGGGACGGCAATGGATCCTACGATGTCATCGTCTTGACCGGGTCCGTGCCCGTGCTGCCGCCAAACTTTTTAGAGATACTGAACCCTCGTGGGCGGCTGGTGGCTATTCTGGGCCGGGAGCCAATCATGGAAGCGTGCCTGATCCGGAAGAACGACGACGGATCGACCAAAAAAGAGTCCTTGTTCGATACCAGCTTGCCTGCGCTCATCAACGCAACGCCCCCGCCCGAGTTCGTATTCTAGGAGTCTGTCCGAGAACAGACAGCCTGTTGCGGGCCGCGATTGCTCCTGATGAGTGTAAGACGCATCCTGGTAATACTGCCGATATTACTGACGGTTCCGCCGGCAACAGCGATCGATATCGTCACCATATACGAACTTGCGCTGGCTAACGATGCCCGCTTTGCAGCAGATAGCGCAATTTACCGGGCCGAACAACAAGCACCAACAACGGCGCGAAGTCTGCTCCTGCCGGAACTGTCCGCCGGCGCGGCCGGCGGCCGCGTCAGTGAAGAACGCTCCGGTGGCGAAGACTTCGCCACTGGTGGGGACCTCGTCACCGATGGTTCGGCTACCTTTGGCAGCACCGACTACAACATTCAATTCCGGCAATCGATCTACGATCGCCAGAAAATTCTGACTTACAGACAATCAAAAACCAAAGCCGGTGAGGCCAGTATGGAGTTTGCAATTGCCCGCCAGGACCTGATCGTCCGTACCGTAGAAAGATACTTTGCAGTGCTGGCTGCGAAAGATAATATCGACCTGACCACCGCCAACCAGAATACCCTGCAGCGACAGCTGGAACTCGCCGACGAACGCCTGCAGGTCGGGCTGGGGACCACTACGGATCTGTTCGATGCCCAGGCCAGGTTCAGTCAGGCTGAAGCGGAGGATTTCGAAGCCCACAATCTGCTGGAAAATGCGCTGCAGGAACTGGCCGAGTTGATCGGACACGTTCCGCCGGCGCCTCTGGACCGACTCAAGTCGGACGCGGCGCTGCTCTACCCACGACCCGACGATATAGATGCCTGGGTACAACGCGCTGTTGAGAACAACCTGGAACTGGCGGCGAGCCGGAAAGCCGAGGAATTTGCCCTGCAGGAAATCGAAAGAGAAAAAGCGGGGCATCTGCCCACGCTGGATTTCGTCCTGAACCACACCGTCAACGATGACGATGGCAGCATTTCGGGACCGGGGCTGCGGCGCGAGGGAACCGACGCGATGGTGCAATTGTCACTGTCGATTCTGCAAGGTGGCGCGGTTGTATCGAGGACCAGGGAAGCCGGGTTCCGTTATCAGGCGGCGCAGCAACAGACTGAAAGCGCCCGTCGTTCGGCGGTACAAATAGCGCGCTCTGCTTTTCTGAATACGGTTACCCGGATAAGGCAGGTGGAAGCATTCGACAAGGCTGTACTGGCCAGCGAAAGCGCGGTTGAAGCCAAGCAGGACGGGTTTGAAGCGGGCTTGAACACCAACATCAACGTACTGGATGCCCAGCGCGATCTGTTCAGGGCCCAGCGCGACCACCTCGGCAGTCGATACGATTACATCCTGAACCGGTTAAATCTCGAAGCGGTGGTCGGGGACCTGGACAAAGAAGATCTAATACAGGTAAACACCTGGTTACAGTGATCCTTAGGGCCCGCGCCAACTCTGCGAACTTATTTTGGCGCAGGCCCTTACAGGTAGTCCGAAAACAGCGACAATGTTTTGTCTAACGCGCCCCTGTTTTCCTTGATCAGTTCCCGCCCGGCCTCCCCGGTTTTAAAGCGAAGATTGGGGTCAGCCAGATAATTATTCACCGTATCCAGCAACTCCTGTTCATTTTTTACCAGCACCCCGGCACCCCTTTCCAGGGTCAGTTGGCTGATCTCGCGAAAGTTGAACATGTGGGGACCGAAAATCACCGGCACACCGAGAGCACAGGGCTCCAAAACATTGTGACCGCCATGGGGGATCATGCTGCCGCCGACCAGGGCAATATCCGACGCCGCATAAAGTAAAGTCAGATCTCCCATGGTATCGCCGACATAGATATCCGCATTTTCAATATCTCGTCGCGACTCGCTTCTGCACGCTACCTGGAAACCGCTTTTTCGCGCCTGCCTGGTGACCACGGCAAACCTCTCAGGATGCCTGGGCACGAGTACGAGGATCAGATCGGAATAGGTCCGCCTGAGCTTTCTGAAAACATCCAGCACCATTTCATCTTCGCCTTCATGGGTGCTGCCCGCTATCCAGACCGGCCGCTCCTGACCCCACTCGCGGCGCAGCACCTGGGCCACCTCGTTGAGGCTGGCCGGGATGCGCACTTCAAATTTTATGCTCCCGGTCACCCGTATTGCCTCGGGGGGCACTCCCAGTTCCTGCAAATGCCCTGAATCAAGAGCGCTTTGCACGGCAAAACAAGACACCTTCTGCAGAACGGGCCCCATTACACCGCCTACCTTTTTGTACTTCTGGAAGGACTTTTCGGACAAGCGCAAGTTGGCAAACAACACCGGGATCCCCCGGGAACTGCATATCGAGATGATGTTTGGCCAGATCTCCGTTTCCATGATAATCACCGTCCGCGGCCGTACGGCGTCGAGAAAACGATTTACAGAGCCCGGGTAGTCGTAGGGGGCGTAGCGGTGCGTGACGCTATCGCCAAATAATCTTTTTACCTCGTCCGTTCCCGTTGGCGTCATGGTAGTGACGATAATTTTCAGTGCCCTGTCGGACAACAGCGACTGGATCAGGGGAGCAGCGGCCCTTGCCTCGCCAACGGAGACGGCATGTATCCAGATATCGGCAGAGGGGTCCACACTGATTCTGCCGAACCGCTCCCCCCAGCGATGCCAGTAGTCCG
>CAXMTM010000049.1:0-3681 GCA_964196385.1 Arenicellales bacterium | reverse complement strand
CAGATCATCGAGTACGGCTCCGTTCGCCGTGGCTGGCTGGGTGCGTCATTCAGCGACCTGGTGCCGACGTCACAACCCGATGGATCTTCAGCGCGCCGCGGAATCAATGTGAGGGAAGTAGCCCGCGGTGGTCCTGCCTGGAACGCGGGTATTCGTCAGGGTGATATCATCCTCAGCCTCGACAGTGTGCCAGTAGACGACGCCAGCCAGTTCCTGTTACAAATCTCGCAACGCGAACCGGGTTCCCAGGTCGAACTGGAAATGTTTCGCCGCCCCGAATCCTTCCTCACCTATGCGACCCTGATCCAGCAACCGCCATTGAAGTGAGCCGGCGATCATTGTGAGATCTTATGCTTTGGGCAGGGTAACCCCGGTCTGGCCCTGGTATTTTCCGGCACGATCCGCGTAGGACAGTTCGCAAGTCTCGTCAGACTCGAAGAAAAGAAACTGGGCGACGCCCTCGTTTGCGTAAATTCGCGCCGGCAATGGCGTTGTGTTGGAAAACTCCAGCGTGACATGGCCCTCCCATTCCGGTTCCAGCGGGGTGACATTTACGATAATGCCGCAACGGGCATAGGTCGATTTGCCAAGGCATATGGTTAATACAGTCCTGGGAATGCGGAAATACTCGACTGTGCGTGCCAACGCGAACGAGTTGGGTGGAATGATGCAAACATCACCAGTGAAGTCTACAAAACTGCTTTCGTCGAATCGCTTGGGATCGACAATTGCGGAATTGATATTGGTGAAAATCTTGAATTCGCGCGCGCAGCGTACATCGTAACCATAACTTGAGGTACCGTAAGAGATGCGCCGCTCGCCCTCTTTGCAGTAACGGACCTGCTCCGCTTCAAACGGTTCGATCATTCTATGGGACTCAGCCATCCGGCGAATCCAGCGATCTGATTTGATACTCAATTTCTATTCCTTTGTTACCGGTCCGGTGATTATGCGGACTCGAGGACCATCACAGGTTTCGGATATTGATCTGGGGCAGGTTCAGATCCAGGTTGCGCGGGCGCTGCGACAGCCGGGCTGCCGTATTACGGGCGCATTCCCGGTAGCGGGCCGTCAATTTCGAACCGGGTTCTGAAACGACGGTGGGCATACCATGGTCCAGGTCTTCCCTGATCCGCAATGCCAAAGGCAGGCTCCCGAGCAGGGGCACATCGTATTCCTCGGACATCCGCTGACCACCTCCGGATCCGAAAATAGTTTCTTCATGCCCGCAATTACTGCAGATGTGCGTACTCATGTTTTCAATCACTCCGAGCACATTCATCTCGACCTTGCGGAACATCTGCACAGCCTTGCGTGCGTCCAGCAGGGCAATGTCTTGCGGCGTAGTGACGATAACCGAGCCGCTGACCGGTACTTTCTGCGCCAATGTCAGCTGGATATCACCGGTGCCCGGCGGCAAATCGACCACCAGGTAATCCAGGCCCTCCCAGTTGGTCTCGGTCAGCAGTTGCTGCAAGGCCGATGTCACCATCGGTCCGCGCCAGATCATTGGCGTGTCTTCCTCGACCATGAAACCGATGGACATGACTTGCAAGCCATGGGCAAGCTGGGGAATGATCCGGTTGCCATCGGTCCGGGGCTGGCCCGATACCCCGAGCATGCGAGGCATGCTTGGCCCGTAAATGTCGGCATCCAGAACTCCGACACGGGCACCATCTGCCCGTAAGGCCAGCGCCATATTGACTGCGGTAGTGGACTTGCCGACACCACCCTTGCCCGAAGCCACGGCAATGATATTCTTGACCTGATCCAGCGGTTTCAGCTCACCCTGCACTTTGTGGGGAAACACTCGCCAGTCAAGGCTCACCGTCGCACTTTCGATCAGTTCATCGGCTTCCAGTGCTTCACGGATGGAGCGCTGCAATGACTCGCGAATGCCATCGATCGGATAGCCTGCGCGCAATTCGACTGAAACCCGGTTCCCGTCAATTCCGACACCACGCAGCCAGCCGAGGCTAAGCAGGTCGGACTTTGCATGGGGATCCTGGATACGGGAAAGCAGGCTTTTCAAGTAATCTTCTGACAAGGTTGACATTCAATGCACTCCATCCGGATTCGATTTTACCTTGGGGCCGACATTGTAGCGGTCTGTGCACCAATTTTCATACCGGGAAGGTTCTGCTGGAGCACCGGTCATGACATAATTCCCGATTCGGCCCCACAATCAGCCGCATTATTCTGAACTGCCTGGCACTACATGACTAAATGAGCGATAAAAAGAGACAAATCCTGGTAACCAGCGCCTTGCCTTACGCCAATGGCGCGATGCATCTCGGGCACATGCTGGAGTACATCCAGACGGACATCTGGGCACGCTTCCAGCGCGCCCAGGGCCATGAGTGCTATTTCGCCTGGGCTGACGATGCACACGGTACGCCAGTGATGCTGTGGGCACGATCTGAGGGCAAATCGCCTGAAGAACTGATTGACATGATGAACGAAGAACACAAGACCGATTTCCGTGACTTTGGAATCAGTTTTGATAACTATTCGTCAACACACAGTGAATATAATCGTAAACAGGTCGAGAAAATCTACCTGCGACTGGATGAAGGCGGTTATATCGATCGCCGCAACATCAAGCAACTCTACGATGAGAAAGAAGGCATGTTCCTGCCCGACCGGTTCATCCGTGGCACCTGTCCCAAGTGCGGCACAGAGGACCAGTACGGCGACAGTTGTGAATCCTGCGGGAGCACCTATGCGCCCACCGACCTGGTCAATCCGCGCTCTGCGGTTTCCGGCAGCGCGCCGGTGCTGCGCGAATCTGAACACTATTTCGTCCGGCTTGCCGATTTTGAACAGCGTTTGAGAGAATGGATGGGATCCGGGGCGCTGCAGCCGGAAATTGCAAACAAGATGCAGGAGTGGTTCATCGACGGCCTCAGGGACTGGGATATTTCCCGGGATGCGCCCTATTTTGGCTTTCTCATCCCGGGAACCAAAGACAAGTACTTTTATGTGTGGGTGGACGCGCCGATCGGCTATGTGGCGAGCTTCATGGAACTCTGTGAGCGCGAAGGCCTGGATTTTGACGCCTGGTGGGAGCCGGACTCTACTGCCGAGGTCTACCACTTCATTGGCAAAGACATTGTTTATTTCCACACGCTTTTCTGGCCTGCCATGTTGATGGGCGCGCGCATGAGAACGCCCACGGCAGTCTATGCGCATGGCTTTTTGACTGTCGGCGGGGCCAAGATGTCCAAGTCGCGCGGGACATTCATCCGGGCCCGCACCTACCTCAATCACCTGCATCCCGACTACCTCCGCTATTATTTCGCTGCCAAGCTGGGCCCGGGCACAGGAGATATCGACCTCAATCTCGAAGATTTCATCGCCCGTGTAAACTCTGACGTGGTTGGGAAAGTCGTCAATATCGCCAGTCGTTGCGCAGGTTTCATACAGCGCAAGTTCGACGGCATGCTCGCAGAAAAACTGCCGCAACCCGAACTGTATGACTATTTTATTGAACAGAGGAAAGCAATTGGCGCCGATTTCGAGGGACGAAATTACCAGTCCGCCGTGCGCCGCATCATGGCGCTGGCTGACGAAGCCAACCGTTACATCGACAACGAGAAGCCCTGGCAACAAATCAAGCAGGAAGGCATGGAAGATCATGTGCAGGCCGTGTGCACGCAAGGCATCAACCTGTTCAAAGTA
>CAXMTM010000048.1:0-7328 GCA_964196385.1 Arenicellales bacterium | reverse complement strand
GACAAACACGATGACATCGCCAGCGGACTTGTCGAACGTTTCCAGGGGATCCTGGTAAAATCCACGGGTGACGGATTGCTTGCCATATTCGATGGGCCGGGGCGTGCCATCCAGTGCGCCCAGGCACTGATTGAAAACATATACCCCCTGGGGCTATCCATCCGCGCAGGCATGCATACCGGCGAGATCGAACAACGCAAAGACGACATATCCGGCCTTGCCGTTCACGTCGCCGCCCGAATTCTAGGGCTTGCGGGCGGTGGTGAGGTGCTGATGTCCAAACTGGTAACAGACCTGGTGGCCGGTTCGAGCAAGTTCAGCTTTGAATCATTAGGCACGCACGAACTCAAGGGATTGTCGGGGGAGTTTGACATATTCAAGGGCCTTATCAACTAGCCTGCATTTCTCGCCAGGCGGCTATAGAACTCGTAACAGTCTTACAAATATCAGGATACCTGGTCCTGACCGGCGCGTAGTTGTGCAGCTTGAGCAAGATCCCATTCCATCCCCATTGCCCGGAACATGGCGATGGCTTCGTTGAGTTTTGCCTCTGCCTTTTCAGTTTGGCCCCAATCCTGGAGCATGCGTGCATAACTCAGGCACACTCGGGCTAACTCGGGTCGATAATGCAACGCATTATCGTGAGCAATCGCCTCTCGGATCGCACCACCGGCCGGCTCGGTGCACTGGGGATGCTGCGCATTTAGCGCGCAGGCGAGAGTATGAAGTGCGTATGCTTTGCTGTGGGCTTCAATATTGACTAAGCCGAGCGCCTCGCGGCATAGTTTCTCCGCCTCCTCAGGTTCTCCCAGTGCGATCAAACATCTCCCATGGTATGCCTTCAGGTAGCCAAGAAGGAAGGTGGTCCCAATCTGGTCGGCGAAAGCCAGGGCCTCTTCATTCAGCGCCCGGCCCTCAGCCGGGCTACCGGCCATCGTGTAACAGTAACCCTCACCGGATTTTACGAGGTAACTCCGGAACGCATCACCCGCCTCGTCGGCGAGGCGCCTTGCTTCCTCGTAGTCGGCAATTGCAGTCGTCCAGTTGCCGCTCTCGGCGTGCACTATGCCACGATAATAAATGGCGGCCGCCTGCGCGAAGGGATCGTTTGATTTTCGGGCGAGGCGGATGCCACGCTCAGCATAGATCAATCCCTTCTGAAACTCTCCCATATAAGCCAGGGTCATTGCCGCAAAACCCGAGATTCCGGCTTCTTCGACCTCATTGCCAAGCGCTTGCATCTGCTCGGCATTGCGAGTCAACAAACGGCTGGCACGCGGGTAATCTCCTTGCAGGAAGGATAATCTTCCCATCAGGTTCACCGGCCAGGCGGCCAGCGTCTCATCGCCGAGTCGGTCGGCGATGGTGAGGCTTTGCTCGGCATAGGTGAGCGCCGCCGGCATGTCCCCTCTCACATATAAGAGTCTTCCGCGACAGTAGAGTACTTGTGCAAGCCGGGGTTCATCCGCCAGCACCTCGGCCATGGACTGGGCCCGCGGGAGGTTCTGTGCATCCCGGGCCGCGTCCTCGCGGGTCGAGCCCACCGAGGCTAGCTTCACCATAGCGTCAATCCGGTTACGCTGTGCATCCGCGGAGTCGGGCAGGCCCTGCGCGATTGCCAACGCCTGACCGTAGTGTGTTGTTGCCTCCGCCCGCGCGTATAGCCGAACCGACTCGTCGCCCGCTTGCAGCGCGTAGCCAATCGCCTTCTCCGGTCGGGCGCTGCGCGCGTAATGGTGGGCGAGGGTGGCTGCCCTCTCACCGGGGCGCTCCCCGTCGGCTGCGTCAATCGCCTCGGCAATCTCCCCGTGCAACGCTTCCCGGCGCCGGCGCAGAAGGCTCTCGTAGGCCACGTCCTGCACCAACGCATGCTTGAACATGTACGTCGCCTGCGGCGGTACGCCCCGGGGATAGATCAGCTCTGCATCGATTAGCTGGCGCAGTTCCCGCTGCAATGTCGCCCCGTCGTCGGGCATGATTGCATGCAACAACTTGTAGGGGAATTGGCGCCCGATGGCAGCCGCTACTTGCGCAAGGCCCTTGGCATTGCCCAGTCGGTCAAGCCTCGACATCAACGAATCATGCAATGTAATGGGGATAGCCGTCTCACTGAGCGCCTCTACTAGTTCATAGTGATGATTGACCCGCCGCAACACCCCCGACTCGACGATGGACTTCGTCATTTCCTCTGCAAACAGCGGTACTCCATCCGCACGTTGCACGATCTGCTTTAAAAGCTCCGCCGGCAGTGCTACACCTCCGGTGACGCCGCTAGCGATCGCTTCAACCGGCTCTGAGCCGAGGCGCGTCAACGTCATCGGTGTGAGGTAGGAGCGGGTTCCCCAGGGTGGTTCAAAGTCGGGGCGTGCCACCAACAGCGCCAGCATCGGTATGGTCGGCGTATGGTCGATAATCAGCCCCACCAGCTCCACTGTGGACGGATCCGCCCAGTGCAGGTCTTCCCACACCAGAAGCAGGGGCTGGCGCTCGGCATCCTCCACCATCCACGCCATAATCGCCGCCAGCATCTGCTGCTTCTGTTGCTCCGGCGGAATCCGTAGTGGCTTTACCCCTTCCGGCAGCGATATCCCCAGCAACCCCGCAAACAGCAGTACCGTCGCCTCATCGGCAAAACAGTAGTCGGAGAGCCACCGTTCGATCTTCGCAAACGTTGCGGCCAGGCCGTCGCCGGCGGCACACCCAATCACCCGCTCGAGGTGGGCCTGCACCGGATAGAGCGCGCTACTGCTATGGTACGACGAGCAACGAATCATCACCTGCGTAGCTCCATCACGGCCCACCTCCCCGCGTAGCGCCTCCACCATGTGTGACTTTCCGATCCCCGGCTCACCGGAGAGATAGACCGCTTGGCCATCGCCACCGGCGGCCGTGGCCCAGCGCTCGCGCAATAGGCCAATCTCCTGCTCTCGCCCTACAAGCAGCCCCCGGGGGGCGCGGTCGGGTAACGACTCCATCTGATCCCGCAGGCATGACACCGTCCACGCCTGAACAGGCTCGGCAATCCCCCTTAGCTCATGAGTGCCGAAGTCGGCGTACTCGAAGTGCTCAGCAGCGAGCTGCCGCGTGGTGGCACTAATCATCACCGTGTTCGGATCAGCCAGGCTCTGCAGCCGGGCGGCAAGATTCGGAGTCTCGCCGACCACCACCTGTTCTTTCGATGCGCCCTCACCGATAGTCTCCCCCACCACTACCGGTCCCGTAGCCACCCCGACTCGCACGGCCAGTGACAGCCCCGGCCGCAGCTCGAGCTTCGCTATTGCTTTGATGATCTCCAATCCAGCCCGAAGCGCACGCTCGGCGTCATCCTCATGTGCCTGGGGGAAACCAAAGTAGGCAAGGATCCCATCCCCCATGTAACGGGCGACGTATCCCTCGTAACGGCTGACGATGCTGGTGCAGCTATGCTGGTAGCTCCGCATGATCTCGCCCAAATCTTCCGGATCGAATCGTTCTGCGAGTGCCGTCGAATCCGCGAGATCACAGAACATCACCGTAAGCTGGCGGCGCTCAGCCTCGCTGGTTGGGGTCGGTTGAGGTGCCGGCTCTTCCGTCGTTGCGGCGGGGCCAGCCGGGGTGGGAGGGGCCTCTTCCCGTATCGCCTTCAGGATCTTTATCCGATGGCCCACCGAAGTGACGCCTACAGCCTTGAGAAACTCGTCTGTCAGCTCCGGCAGCAGGCCGGGATCGATGTCATTCTCCTCGAAAGCATCGGCGTACTGATCAAGACCGATGGACGTGAGCCACTGTCGAATGTCCGTCATGAAGAATACCATATCATATGGTAACTACTTACCCGTATCAGCATAAATTTGGCCAGAAAGCGCCAGTTGAATAGTGACGAGCGGATTGTATCCCTGGTTTGCCATGGATTGTAAGTAGCTGGAGATGCGGCAATAAGCCTGGGCGTACTTTTGTGTTCTAAAGCAACCGGACACCTTCTGTTTGACCTTGCTCATTCTCAAGTCACGTTCGGCGCGGTTGTTGGTAAAGGATAGATGAGGCAGTTTTGCAAACAGCAATACCGCAGTCTCATGCTGTTTCAACCGCTGCCACAGGTTATGGGCGTCCGACTTGGCGATTCTGCCCCGTTTGCCGTTTTGTCGGGGTGGGATGGGTGGGAGTTCTTTTTCGCCCCGGGTCAGGATATTACGATAGCGTTTCTGCAGATTATTGTATTCGCGCCGAGCCAGCTTCTTTCTTTTCCGTCTGGCGACGATGGCACAGGTTTGCTGCAGCAGACGCTTCATATTCGTCGCCCAGGCATAACCATTGGCATCCACGATAAAGGTCAACTCCCGCAACAGGTGCGAGCCACACAGGCCATGGTCACAATGGTCGTAGGTGAGATAGGAGGCCCAGCAGTCATGGATCACCACCCCGCCATAGCGGGGAATGACGCCAATGGTGTCAATCGCTTCGCTCCCCCGTTTGGGATGCAGGAATTTAAGAGTGATATCGCCCGAGGCACAGACATGAATCCAGTGATTCCTTCTGTCGACCCGCAACGAGGTCTCATCCACATGCATAGCGGGCATGGCCAGGATTTGTTCAATAGCGGATTGCTCCCAGGTGCATGATGCAACCGCATCACATACTTCAGGATCGTCGCCTCCGAGACTGCCACGCCAATCAGTGTCCTGATCGATTGTTGAACCCGCTTCAGTGAGATCATCTGGGCGATCAGCAGATTCAGGGCGTATGCCTTGATCCCTGAACCATATTGCAGCGGGCCGGGCATGTCCGCCGGGAACCGGCCCTTGGTCTGTGACTGACAGCCGGGGCATTGCTTGATCTGGGCATCCACGTGGCTCACCACCTTTTCGAAGATGATATCGATTCGGGTGCGTCTCTCATGTCCCTGGCAGGGGGTATCACTGAGGTCTTCACCGCAGATCCCGCATTGGTTAACGGGGGCGATCTGGACGGTCTCTACAGTGCGTGTGTTGCCGGACAGTGCGTCGTTGTGTGACTTGCCCTTACCCTTGGCGCCGGGTTGGGTCGCCGTGTTGTCCTCCTTGGCTGTCTGCGAGGAGGGCAGACTGGAGTTGCTGTTGTCTTTGGCGGTGTGTTTCTCCATGAATACCGCCATCAGCACCTCGAACAGCATCAGCATGGCCTGGAACAGGGCACGGCTTTCCGCCGCCATCTTGCCGTTGACGGTCAGGCGTTCGAATTCCGCATTGAGTGCGTCGAACTCTTCCCTCAAGGATTGTTTGTTGACGGTGGCCATAATCGGCGCCCCAATCCGGCAGGGCTATGCCGGTTCCTCTACCTCGACCACCATCACGGCCGAGAGCACCGCGAGACGTTCCGCGCGGGGCATCGCCTGGTATTGCCTGCCCCAGTTCGCGGCCTTGCGCTTGATGCGCTGTCGGTCGGTGAAGTTCTTGCCCGCGTAGCTGGACCAGTACACCCGATCGGGCACAAAATTGAACCAGAGCTTCTCGGTGCGCACCCCGGCCTGGTTCATGACCTGCAGTTCCAGACTACGCCAGCCCGAGAGCAAGTCGTCGTACAGGGCCGAGGGATAGCCGGACAGAATGACGTTGCAGGGCAGACTCTTGAGCAATTCCACCAGCTCGATGTGGTCCTGTTCGGTGTAGTCGAAGCGGTATCGGCGTTCCGAACTGCGGGTGTCATGCAGATAGGGCGGGTCACTGTAGATCAGTTCTCGCCCCCGGTAGTCATAGTCCGACAGAAACCGGTGGGCACAGCCGTTGACCTTCTCTACAGGATAGTCGCATGCAAAGTCTGCCAACGCTTTTGGGTTTCGGTCAATGCCAATGTTGTACAGCGCAGCCGGCTTGCGCTTCATGATGGCCCCGCCACCCAGGTGGGTCTCGATATAGGTGTCGTGCGGTGGCATCAGGGCAATGATGGGTTGGCATAGTCCGGAGGTGGCCTTCGATCCAAAATAGCTGCTCATGAACATTGATCCTTTGTACTGCACTGGATCAACAGCATAGAATCGAAATGCTATGATGTCAAGCTTCTATTGGTGAAGATCTGCTGTTGCCGAATAGACACCAGATGAGTATGGCCGGTTCGAAACTTATATCAGGGGCGAGTAGTTACATTATATGTTGACTATATTGGTCGCCTCATTTTACGGCCCTCTCCACCATTAACTATACGCAGATCAATAAGCCGGAAGTTGATGTGGATCAATTCTCAATGGCCGCTCCCAGGACCTGCTTTGATTTCGTGGGCACATTGCTGTCGTCAGATAGATAAGGCATGATGCTTGAAAACACCGTCAGATGACAAGCAAATTGTTTGTGTTCGGGTAGAACCTCCGTAAGAGACTCCGCCAAAATAAATTTCGCCCGGGCACTTTGTCGAACAGGCAGCAGGCTGCCCTGTATAGCCCATTGACAATAGGCAGATGAATCTCGGAATTCTAAAGTCAGCACCGGCAAGAATTGGCAGGGCATATTTATTAATGCAGTAAAACGAACTACTTTTTATTACCCAAACAATCCCACAAGTAGCGGCAGCACTTCCGCCGACGATTTATGAATAACTATCCCCGCTCTGCCATTCCTCGCCATTTCCGAGAAGGGGTTTTCTTCAATATTGATATCGATGATGGGTTTATCGTTCCGACTCACAGTTAGTGCCACTTGAGCCGGCAAATTTGTCGCGCCTGATGTGCCCACAATAATAAGAAGATCCGTATGGGCTGCAATGGCCAGGCAGTTCTCAAAGCGAAAATATTCTTCGTCGTAATATTCGTCGAACAGGAGCACATGGGGTCTGAGCCAACTATCGCAGTTCGGGCAGTGCAGAAGGTGGATTTCATCACCAGTCAATTCTTTATTATCGCGTTCCACATCGAGTTCTTTTGCCAATGGATATAGTATTTTGCTGCACCCGGTACTACATCGGCAAAAGTTTGCATTGCCGTGAATCTGGTAAGTCCTGTCGAGTGTATTTCCCGCGCGGATATGTAAATTGTCGATGTTTTGCGTGATTAAAGAGAATCTGTCACCGATATAGTGCTCCATTTCAGCAAGAGCCAGGTGCCCCACATTGGGCACTGCATTCAGGCAAACGCCTCGACGGTATAAATACCATTGCCAAACTTCTTCCGGCTGTTGTAAAAACATTTCCAGAGTCGCCATCTCCTCCGGCATATAGACTCGGGAGCCCACCGTCCAATAACCTTCCGGGCCCCTGAACGTCGGGATGCCGCTTTCCGCTGATATCCCTGCACCTGTTAAAACAGTGATGTGTGCAGTTGCATCAAGCAAGTATTCTTTTACAGGTAAAAGGCTATCCATCTGTATTTGCAATTTATTCCAGGC
>CAXMTM010000047.1:0-3751 GCA_964196385.1 Arenicellales bacterium | reverse complement strand
CTGTGCAAGACTTGTTTCCAGAACAACCGCAGCGGCAATGTCCTCGCCCAACACGGGATGGGGAAGCGCAAACGTCACCGCCTGGGTGACCGCCGGGTGCTCCATCAGTACCTCGTCGATTTGTACTGCCGAGATCTTTTCGCCTCCCCGGTTGAAAATATCTTCACGACGGCCGCTAATGAAAAGATAGCCGTCCGCGTCCAGATACCCTTTGTCGCCGGTACGAAGCCAATCGCGGACGATGGTGTTTTTATTCACCCTCGAATCGTTTTCGTAACCCTGCATCACGTTGTCACCACGAATCACCACTTCACCGGGCTCCCCCGCAGCCAACAGATTGCCGTGCTCGTCCATAATCGCCACCTCCGGACCCGCGGCCTGCCCCACCGACCCTGTTTTGTATGGGTGGGGGGGCAGCCGGTTGCTGGCAATCTGCGGACCCGCTTCAGTCATCCCGTAGGCTTCGATGAACGGTACCCCGAACTCCCTTTCCAGATCCGCCATGACCTGACCCGGCATCGGCGCCGATGCCGAGCGTATGAAGCGCAGACTGGAACCTGCCACGATCCCGGAATGGCGATGGGCACTGTCAAGGACATAGCGGTGAATCGGCGGGGTCGCCGAGTACCACGTCGGGGCAAACATGCGCAGCCAATCGAAGAAATGTTCTACTGAGAAACCCGGCGTACACACAGTGCTTCCACCTGCAGCAAGGGCGGCATAAAGCGTGCTCAGACCGTGGATGTGAAACAAGGGCATCACGTTTAAAAGGCGGTCGGTCTCGCCTAGTTCCAGTACGCTGACGATGTT
The DNA here is from genome assembly GCA_964196385.1 of Arenicellales bacterium. Classification (GTDB taxonomy): domain Bacteria; phylum Pseudomonadota; class Gammaproteobacteria; order Arenicellales; family JAANXG01; genus JAHEKE01. The sequence continues at coordinate 2,941 of CAXMTM010000047.1, read as the reverse complement.
GCGCAACGAAGCGCAGATGTTTCGATGCCTCAGCGGTACAAGCTTTGGCTTTCCACTTGTGCCCGAGGTGTGCAACAACAGGGCCGTATCGTTGGCTTCGGCAAAACACGACGGGACCGGTTCACACCCGGTTTCTCCGACCAGTGCAAACAGACCCGCCTGCCCGGATGTGTGCGGGACTAGTTCTAAAACAGGAATGCCTCGGCAATGGGCCACGTCCACGGCCGGTGACTCGCTGCCCTCATACACCAGCAACACACTGGGGTTTAGATTGGCAAGATAATGGTCAAACTCTGTGGCACTATAAGCGGGGTTGAGGGGTGCGCCCGTCGCCCCCGCGGGAATGGCGATCAACGCCACTGCGGCTTCCGGTCCCGCCGGAAGCACCATGGCTACCCGATCATTTCTACTTACGCCCAGGGTGTTGAGTGAAGCCACGACTTGCTCCACTTGACGGTGCAATTCGCCATAGGTCAGGGGCCGACGCCCGGGGGCAAGAATAGCGACGGCGCTATTATTACGCACAGCCCACTCATTGATAGCATGGTGAAGACAGGCTGCCGGCAGGCTTCTATTTTCTACACAGGTAGGGATGGCGCTCATCGCTCGCAGTCGGGTTCGAACAGCCTAAGCTTAACCTTAGCCGGTATCGGTTTACCACCATGAGTACGGGCTGGACGAACACTATACTTGAGTTCCGAACTAGCCTAGTATCTTCGATGCTCTTCCGTGAATGCATTATCCGGAGTCACTCAATGCAAAGCATTCCCCTGCAATACGCGCCGGCGGATTTCGTACCTTTTCCAATGAGCAAGAGTGAATCAATATCTATTTGGCAAAGGTTCGAGTCGGTGTGTACATCCTGCGCCCAACGCCAGGCCGTGGTAGACGAATCAAAAGAATTTAACTATACAGAGCTATTACAAACGATCAACGGATTGGCTGACAGGCTGCAACAGCTGGACCTGCCGGCTGACGCCACCGCCGCTGTTGTGCTGGATACGAACTGGAGTTCGGTGACAGCGATGTTCGCCCTCATCAAGAGCGGGATAATGTTCCTGCCAATTGATACTTCTCTGTCCGCCCACAGAATCCAGAAGTATGTTGACTGCTGTAAAGCGGACCTTATTGTTACCAGTTCCGCACACTCAGGTTCCATGAAGAATATGGACCCTGGCTCAGTGATATTTGTAGTGGATCAGGAATACGAATACAGCACCGCGTCCAGGGCGGCCATGGCACAGCCTCGTGAAGGGGTATGCCAGATATTAACCAGCGGTTCCAGCGGCACACCCAAGCGCGTGATCTATACCCAGACCATGATCCTGCATGACGTCGCAGCACGCACGAACTCACTGAAAATATCCACCAGCGATCGGATCGCGCAGTGGCTTGGAGGAACCTCTCTGCCACTGATGACAATGTTCCTGACTCTGCTCAACGGTGCGTCGCTACACATTTGTGATGTGCGGCGGCGGGGTCACTCCGATTTGATCGGCTGGATAGAGAATAGCCGGATTTCTATCTTGAGGTTAACACCCACGCTTCTCAGGTACGTGGGTGAACACCTGAATTCTCCGCAGCGGCTCAACCACCTGCGCCTGGTGTCAACTGGTGGTGAAAGCCTCAACACTGACGATGTGGCGATGTTCAGGCAGAGATTCCCAACACATGCCTTGCTGCTCAATCACCTGTCGTCCACCGAGTACCGCGTCGCCTGCCAATACTTTATCGAACCCCAAACCCCATTGCAGGGTCACATTGTTCCGGTGGGTTATCCTCTCGAAGATTTCGAGATCGACATTGTTGACGAACGAGGCACGCCGGTCCCGGCCGGCACTCCCGGGGAAATCATCGTTCGCAGTGCTTACATTTCACCCGGTTACGTCGAAGGCAGCAATGGTGACACGATATTTTTTCCGCGAGACCAGCGCAGCGGTATCATCAGTTACCGCAGCGGGGATCTTGGTCTGAAACGAGATGACGGTTGCATCGAATATCGCGGTAGAATTGACCGAATGGTAAAAATATGGGGCTACCGTGTCGAACTTGAGGAAATCGAGGCAGTGTTGCGCCCGATGGTTACGGTGGAACAGGTTGCTGCTGTAGTTTTTGAGGACACGAAAAAGCAACCCTGCCTGGCGGTATTCATCGCCGGCGCCCGGGTGAAACCAACTATCAATGATATCCGGAAAAAAGTGTTTGCCGAGCTCGGTCTGTTTGGAATGCCTCACCGGGTAGTAATCAAGCACGAACTACCCGTCACCAGCAACGGTAAAATCGACCGACGGGCGCTCAGCCGTGAACTCGAAGAAACGAAATCAACTGTCCAATAGTTCACTCGACAAGGGATTGGGAGTAAATGGGCTCACTGGCCGGTGTCGTCCGGGCTCATACTCGGTAGCTGAGGCCGCGCCCGGCCGACCCTGATGGTCTCGCGATAGATGATGTAGAGCCCGCTGGCGATTACGATAGCGGCACCGACCAGGGTCGGGGTATCCGGTAATTCGCGCCACAGAAAAAAACCCAGCAACGTGGCCCAGATCAGCGCGGAATATTCGAACGGCGAGACGGTGGCCACCGGCGCCAGGCGAAAGGCGTGGGTCAGGCATATTACGCCGACACTGCCGAATACACCGGCCAGCGCGAATAAGCCGAGATCAACCGGGCCCGGGGTCACCCAGAACAGCGGTGCGATGACAATACCGGTCAACGATATGCCGAGCTGTGGGTAGAGCATCAACGCCGCCGTGCTTTCGGTGGACTTGAAAGCGCGGGTCGTAATCATCAACAGGGAATAGACCACAGCGCTGCCGAGCACTACCAGCGCCGCCCATTGGAACACACCCATGCCGGGGCGCAATATGATCAGGACGCCGCAAAATCCGGTTCCGATCGCCGCCCAGCGATGCCGGCCGACCGGCTCCTTCAATAGTGGCAT
>CAXMTM010000046.1:0-2831 GCA_964196385.1 Arenicellales bacterium | reverse complement strand
CGATCCGGCCCCCTGCTCCAGCAGGCTCTGGTGCAAATGGCCAACACCGCAACCGATCTCGAGGACAGTGGCATCACGGTATCCAACCTGCTCCAGGCCTGCCATCAGCTGTTGCTGTGACGGCTCAAAACCCTTTTTCCTAAAGCGTTTGCGATAACGATGGGCGAAAAATGAAAAAAGCCTGCCGGCAGACCGGGCATGGAGGCAGCAAGAACTCATATTGTTTGTGTCAACAAAGTCAATGCGGGGTATTGAGCGCGAAGTACCCGTGAGTCGCCCTCAACGGACGGTGCCACGAACTGCAACGGGAAGCAGGGAGTAACAGTATTGTAAGCACCAGTGTATTCACACCGTCATATTATAAATGCTCTGCCCGCATTTCTCACGGGGCGGCACAACCTTGGAACAACCAATGAAAATGGAATAAAATCCCGGTTTGGCTGTCAAGCCAAGGAACAACCACCCTGAATAGCGGGAGTACGCTACCATGAACAACAAAGCATTGATCCAAATGTCGCTGGCCGGCCTGTTATTGTCCCTTACCGCCACCTCGTTTTCAGGGCCTCCTTTTTCGGGCCCGGAGGATGTGGAGTTTGCCGGAAAGCTCTGGCAAGCACTGGAACAGAATCGTTTGGTGGGACCCAATCGTTTTCAGGCCATGCCCTATGAAACACCCCCGCCCCACGGGCATTTCGTCGAATCCATGGACGGCCGTATCAGTATCGATGGCCGTGAAGCCATCGTTATAGTGAAGAAGAATTTCGGAAAAACCAAAAAGGAAACACGCCAGCAGATCGCGAACAACCCCGACCAGCATATGACATCCGTCACCGTCATGTTCAAGCGGGAAAACGGCTACGATGCGGACAACAAAAACTGGTTTTGGGCCAAGTATCACCCCGATGGCAACCTGTTCAAAAACCCCAAGGGCATGGCGCTTGCGGGCCGGGTTGCCAAAGGCAGCGACAAGGCCTGTATCGCATGCCACCAGGCAGCTCCCGGAGGGGACTACGTATTTATTCACGACCGATATGTAGAATAGTTCATGGCCGATAATTAAGGCCGTACAATATTTCCCGAATTCGGGAGGACAACTAACAACGCGTCGGCGTAGCGTCGCCGGGGGGCACATTACATGAACTGGACAGTTTATCTGTCGGGTGAAATCCATACCGACTGGCGACAACAGATAATGGATGGTGCGAATGCTCATGGCTTGCCGATCCACTTTGTTTCAGCGGTAACCGATCATGAGGCCAGCGACGCAGCGGGCGACGTATTGGGTGTGGAACAGAGCAGTTTCTGGCGTGATCACAAATCCGCCAAAGTAAATGGAATACGCACCAGGAACCTGATAGAAGGGTGTGATATCGCAATAATTCGGTTCGGGGACAAGTACAAACAATGGAACGCGGCTTTTGACGCCGGGGTCTGTGCCACCCTGGGAACACCCTACATCACCCTGCATGATGAAAACATCAACCATCCGCTAAAGGAAGTCGATGCCGCCGCAATGGCATGGGCAACATCACCAACTCAGGTGGTCGAAATCCTCAGGTATGTAACCACTTCCCTCTAGCCCCCGGGGTAGCCACCTGCCGCGCCCATGGGCTCCGTGTGTGTGGTAAAAATTCAGGATAGGATGTATCTATTCAACTCTGGCCAACCAAAGGGATTCAATGCAATTCCTAGTCATACCAACGGGCCCCAAAATGTATAAATTGCAAACGGTGATCAATACTTATGACTGATTCTCTGCTCAACGCGGCGCGGGACCTGTTGCCAACCGCGGTGCGTCTTCGTCGCGAGATTCATATGCATCCCGAACTCGGCAACAATTTGCCACGAACCAGGGCAAGCGTGCTTGCCGCCATCGACGACCTCGATCTGACCATCCACCACTCCACCACAACCAGCGGTCTGGTCGCCACCCTCGAGGGGCACGAGGACGGGCCCACAATCCTGTTGCGCGGCGACATGGATGCCCTGCCCATGCCTGAAGACACCGGTCTCGAGTTTGCCTCGCGCATCGAGGGGCACATGCACGCCTGCGGTCATGATGCCCATACCGCCATGCTCGCCACCGTGGCACGCCTGTTAAGCGAGCGCCGTGAGAACCTGCCCGGCAATGTGAAGTTCATGTTTCAACCCGGGGAAGAAGGCCCGGGCGGGGCACAACCGATGCTCGACGAAGGTATTCTGGAGATCGGCGGCAAGCCCGATGCAGTATTTGCCCTGCATATTTATCCGAATCTGCCCTCCGGCGTAATCGCCTGTCGTCCGGGGCCGATCCTTGCCTGCGCAGACACCGCATCGATTCGCATTATCGGTAAGGGCGGTCACGGCTCCATGCCCTATGATGCTCTTGACCCTGTTCCGGTTGCCTGCGAACTGGTGCAGGCGTTTCAAACCCTGGTGACCCGGCGTATGCGCCCCTTCGACCCGGTGGTAGTTACGGTTGGTAAACTGCAGGCCGGGACGGCAAGTAACGTGATCCCGGAATTCGCCGAGCTGGAAGCGACTGTGCGATCCTTCTCCTCCGCCTCTCGCCACGCCGTACATGCAGGTATTCGCCGATTGAGCGAATCTATCGCAGCCGCCTATGAAATGCGTGCGGAAGTCGTCATCCATAGCGGTTACCCGGTCACCCTCAACGATGCAGACTTCGTCGACTTCGTGCGCACCACGGCGGAAAGTCTGCTCGGCGAAGGCGGCTACCTGGACATGCCCGAACCGATCATGGGGGCGGAGGATTTTTCACTGGTGCTGCAGGCTTATCCCGGCGCCTTCGCCTTTCTCGGCACGTCACCGCCGGGAGTCGCCCCGGACAG
>CAXMTM010000045.1:0-4524 GCA_964196385.1 Arenicellales bacterium | reverse complement strand
CGTGCCCTGATTTCCGATATGTTCGATACCATGGAGTGCTACAACGGTGCCGGGCTTGCCGCGCCCCAAATCGGTGTTTGTAGACGGGTCATCGTATTCGGGATCGAGGAAAATCCGCGTTACCCGGAGGCTGAGCGGGTGCCTGTCACGATTCTGATCAACCCGGAAATCATTATCGGCTCACTGGAAAAAGAGAGCGGCTGGGAAGGTTGCCTCAGCGTACCGGGAATGCGGGGCAAGGTCGAACGCTACACCAGTATCCGGTATCGGGGGTTCGACCCGGAAGGCAATCCCGTAGATCGTGAGGCACAGGGTTTTCACGCGCGGGTCGTGCAGCACGAATGCGACCACCTGGACGGAGTTTTGTATCCGTCTCGAATCAGCGACATGCGCAATTTTGGTTTTGAAGAAGTACTGTTTCCCGACCTGGCTGTTGCCGGCGACGAATTGTAGGGATGTTGCGAGCGACCTGTTGTAGGAGCGGCGCCCTCGCCGCGACCCAATCGGCACCAGGCTCCTAGGCAACCGGCGCCAGTGAGTTGACGATGAATTTGAGCATATCGATGCGTTTGTCGGAGTCTTCCAGTTCAGCTTTTACGATGAGAGTGTACGGACCCTTCATTTGATATGTGCCATGAGCGGATTGAATCAGTAAAATCAGTCGTGCGGGATCGATGTCGGCGTCGGGTGCAAATACTATGCGTCCGCCTTTTGACCCAAAGTCTATCCGGCTGATGCCCAGTGGCCCCAGTCCGAATCGAAGCTCAGACAGGCGAAACAGCATGTTAGCGCTTGCAGGCAGGAATCCAAAACGATCGATGGCCTCGGCCCGGATATCGTCCAGGTCCTGCTGATTGAGGGCAGCGCTGATGCGCTTGTACATGACCAGGCGCTGGTGTACATCCGGCAAGTAATCATCCGGGAACAGGGCCGGCACGTGCAGGTCGATTTCTGGGCTGGCGGTGCGCCTTTCCGGTTCATCCAGGCGCCCACGCTGCTTTTGAATATTTCGGATCGCGTGTTCAAGGAACTCGGTATACAGAGTGAATCCGATCTCGTCGATCATGCCGCTCTGGGTTTCACCGAGCAACTCTCCGGCGCCGCGTATTTCCAGATCGTGGGAGGCTAGTGCAAACCCGGCGCCCAGATCTTCGAGTGACTCGATTGCCTGCAGGCGTTTGAGCGCGTCGCCGGTAAGCTGACGTCCGGGCGGAGTCAGCAGATAGGCATAGGCCTGGTGATGGGAACGTCCCACCCGGCCCCGCAGTTGATGGAGTTGGCCCAGGCCGAAACGATCGGCCCGGTTGATGATTATCGTATTGGCGGTGGGTACGTCGATACCGCTTTCGATGATGGTGGAGCACACCAATATATTGAAGCGTTGGTGGTAAAAGTCACTCATGATACTTTCCAGATCGCGTTCAGCCAGTTGGCCGTGGGCGACTCTTACCTGGGCTTCGGGAACGAGGTTGCGCAGCAATTCGGCTTGCCTCTCGATAGTGCGCACTTCATTGTGCAGAAAATAGACCTGGCCGCCACGGCGTATTTCCCGCAAGCAGGCCTCCCGCATGGCGGATTCATTCCATTCAAGGATGAATGTCTTGATGGACAGGCGGGCCCGGGGCGGCGTTGCAACAATCGATATGTCGCGCAGTCCTGACAGTGCCGAATTCAACGTCCGCGGGATGGGTGTTGCGGTCAACGTGAGCACGTCGACCTGGCTGCGCAGGCGTTTCAGGCGCTCCTTTTGCCGTACGCCGAAACGGTGTTCTTCATCGATGATGATGAGACCAATGTCCTTGAATTTTACGTCAGCCTGCAGGATGCGATGGGTGCCGATGGCAATATCCACTCTTCCGTTGGCGATCTCTTCTATAGTCGCTTGCAGTTGTTTGGCGCTGCGGAATCTGGATAACAGCGCCAGTTTGATCGGGAAGTCAGCGAACCGGTCAGAGAAATTCTGGTGATGCTGCTGGGCAAGCAGCGTGGTCGGTACCAGCACAGCGACCTGTTTGCCTGCATTGACCGCAAGAAACGCCGCCCTCAATGCCATCTCTGTTTTACCGAAGCCGACGTCACCACACACCAACCGGTCCATCGGTTTTTCTGAAACCATATCGGCCACGATATTCTCGATTCCGTGCAGTTGATCCGGGGTCTCTTCAAACGGGAACGATGCGGCGAAGGCATTGTAACCGTCATCGGGCGGTGTAAACGAATACCCGGTTCTGGCCTGTCTGAGTGCCTGAACTTCAAGCAATTCGGTGGCGACATCATAGGCTCTTTCACGGGCGCGTCGCTTGGCCTTGAGCCATTGTTCGCCGCCCAGTTTGTGTAGCGGCGCCGTCTCCGGGTTGCCGCCTATATAGCGGCTGACTGCGGACAGATTCAGTATCGGAATGTAGAGTTTGTCGCCGTGCCTGTATTCGATGAGTAGAAACTCGGTTTCAATACCGCCGGTGTTCAGGGTCTTGAGTCCACGAAATCGACCCACGCCATGGTCTTCATTGACCACCGGGTCGTTATCCTTGAGTTCCGCAAGCGATCGGATCACGGACTCCGGGTCGCGAGCAGCGCTGCTGCGCCGTCGTCGTTGCAGTACCTTGTTGCCGTACAGTTGTGACTCGGTAATGACGCATACTGCGGGATGTGTCAGCCGGATCCCGTCCTCGAGGTCGAACACGGTCAAGCCGAGGGCGATCGACTGCTGGGATATGAATGCCTGCCAGTCGGCGCAAGGTATAGCAGAGAGGCCGTGATCACGGAGGAGTTGCTGCAGAACTTCACGTCTGCCGGTGCTTTCCGCCACCAGCAGGCAACGATCCGTGGTGCCATTCAGGAAATCGAGAAAGGGCTGATAGGGCGTTTCGCTACGCGGGTGGATTTGGAATTCGGGAACGGCACGGGTGGGATAACTAATCACTTCAGGGGTGCCTCGCTCCTTGGCGAACGCAGATACCTCTATACGGGGAAACTGCGCCAGAGCATCTTCCGTCTGCTGCTTATTCAGATACAAGGACCCGGGGTCCAGCACTGGCCGGGTCGGGTCCTCGCCAACGAGTTCATATCGATCATGGACTTCCTTGCTGGTGCTGCCAATGGATTCGGATATCGTATCCGGCAATACCAGCACGGTTTGTCCAGGCAGATATTCGAAAATCGAACTGGTTTGATCGAAGAACAAGGGCAGATAAAATTCAATCCCCGCAGGTATGAGACCATTGCTGACGTCCCGGTACAGGTTGTATTTATTCGGGTCCCCTGCAAACGTTGCCCGAAAGGATCGCCGGAACTGCTTGATGCCGGCGTCATCGAGCGGCATTTCCCGCGCAGGCAAGAGAGAAATTTGATCGATCGCTGCGCTGGACCGCTGGCTGTCGGGATCAAAATAACGAATGGTATCGACCTGGTCGTCAAACAGATCGAGTCGAAATGGACGCTTGCTGCCGGTAGGAAATATGTCAATCAGCCCACCGCGAACGCAGAACTCCCCGGGTTCCAGTACCTGGCTTACGGCGTGGTACGAAAGTTCCTGAAGTTGCTCGCGAAGAACCGCAAGATCCACAGTATCGCCTGTTCGTACAAAAAAACTCCTCGCATCTATGTACGACCTCGGCGCAAGCCGCTGCATCAGGTTGGATACGGGCAATACAAGGGTACCTTTTCTGAGCCCGGGCATGCGCCGCAATACCGATAAACGCTGGGATATAATGTCCGCATGGGGTGAGAATTGATCGTAGGGGAGACACTCCCAGTCCGGAAACTCGAACACAACCTGGTCCTGGGCGCTGTAGAACCGGATTTGATTGAACAGTCTTTGTGCCGACTGCGCGTCTTCCGTCACCGCGACGGTCAGATGATCTGCGTTGGCACTGAACTCAGCTATGGCCAGTCCCAGGCTGCTGCCGTACAGGCGCTGCCAGGACATGGTGTGATGTTCCCGGGTCGGGGGGATATCGAGAATCAGATTGTTATTGCTAACTGACATCCATATCTGTCATCGTTTTTTCAACAAAACATAGGCTGCGCCGGTACCACCGTCGAACGGTTGCGCCGAGCACAGTGCGAGGACGTCGTCCCGTTGACGCAACCAATGCAGAACCTTGTTTTTCAGAACCGGTCTTTTCCCGGGGGAACCGAGCCCTTTGCCGTGCACGATGCGGACGCAAGCATGCCTGGAGCGGCGGGATTCGTCTAAAAATGCCGACAGCGCCGGCCGGGCCCGTTCAACGGTATGGCCATGCAGATCGAGTTCAGCAGTTATGGTGTATTCTCCACGGCGAAGTCTGCGCAAGATCGATTTCTGCAGACCGGGGCGAGAGTAAAGCAGTTCCTCTCCGGTTTCCGTATCAGGGGGGTCGAAAGCTTCCGACAGAAGGTTGTCGATCACGTCCTCCTCGTCACGCCGGGTCTGTTTGGGAACCGGCCGGGGTCGATCCGAGTGCGGGAATACCTTGTCCTGGCCCAGAACGCGCACGCCTTCCAGAGCATTTTTAAAGGCATCGGAATCGTTGTCACCCATCG
>CAXMTM010000044.1:0-2335 GCA_964196385.1 Arenicellales bacterium | reverse complement strand
GGAGTCCATTCGCAGAAAACTAATTTTTTCGCAGCTTTTGAATTGCCCTGAGCTGGGCCATTTGCTGGGCTAATTCGGCCTTCGCTTTGGCAAATTCGACATCGCCCTTGGCGTCCTGCATGGATTGACGGGCTCTTTTTTCCGCTTCCTGGGCCTGGGCTTCATCCAGGTCCCTGGCCCTGATGGCGGTGTCGGCCAGGATCGTCACGAAGTGTGGCTGCACTTCCAGCAACCCGCCTGAAACGAAAAAAAACAGCTGTTCTCCCTCCGGGGTTTCGACGCGCACCTCGCCGGGTTTGAGCTGGGCCAGAAGTGGGGCGTGGCGCGGATAAATCCCCACCTCTCCCATCTCTGCCGGAGCATATACCACACTTGCCGTGCCGGAATGGATCTCTTCCTCGGCACTGACGATATCTACATGCAGGGTCATAGCCATATCGTTGCTCTCCCTTGTCTAACTGACCGTCTTTGCTTTTTCCGGCACCTCATCGATGCCGCCAACCATATAGAAGGCCTGTTCCGGATATTCGTCCATTTCGCCGTCGACGATCATCTTGAAACCGCGGATGGTGTCTTTCATGCTGACGTATTTACCGGACTGGCCGGTGAAGACCTCGGCCACGGAAAAGGGCTGCGACAAAAATCGCTGGATTTTTCGGGCGCGTGCCACAATTTGCTTGTCCTCCACCGACAATTCATCCATGCCCAGGATCGCAATGATATCGCGCAGTTCCTTGTAGCGCTGCAGCGTGCCCTGAACGGCACGGGCAATATCGTAGTGTTCCTGCCCGATGACCAGAGGGTCGAGTTGGCGACTGGTGGAATCCAGCGGATCTACCGCGGGGTAGATGCCCAACTCGGCAATCTGCCGGGACAACACCAGCGTTGCGTCCAGATGGGCAAAGGTGGTCGCCGGCGACGGATCGGTCAGGTCGTCCGCTGGCACGTAAACCGCCTGAAACGACGTAATGGACCCGGTGCGGGTCGAGGTGATTCGCTCCTGCAAGGTGCCCATTTCTTCAGCCAGTGTCGGCTGATAACCCACCGCCGAGGGCATACGGCCCAACAGGGCGGATACTTCGGTCCCGGCCAGGGTGTAACGATAGATGTTGTCGATGAACAGCAATACGTCACGGCCCTCGTCACGAAAATGCTCGGACATGGTCAGACCGGTCAGCGCGACCCGCAGGCGGTTGCCTGGCGGTTCATTCATCTGGCCGTAAACGAGCGCCACTTTGTTGAGTACGCCCGCGTCCTTCATTTCATGATAAAAGTCGTTGCCCTCCCGGGTCCTTTCTCCGACTCCGGCGAATACCGAGAAGCCGCCATGCTCGGAAGCAATATTGTTGATGAGTTCCATGAGTGCCACGGTCTTGCCGACGCCGGCGCCACCGAACAGCCCGATCTTGCCGCCCTTGGCGATCGGCATGATCAGGTCGATGACCTTGATGCCGGTTTCGAGAATTTCCACTGTGGTTGCCTGATCGGCATAGGCCGGGGCCTTGCGGTGGATGGGAGCGCGCTGATCGGTCTCGATAGGTCCGGCTTCATCCACCGGCTCCCCCAGGACGTTTACCACGCGGCCAAGGGTGGCTTCCCCCACCGGTACGGAAATGGGCGCCCCGGTGCTGATCACCGACAGCCCGCGCCGCAACCCGTCGCTGGACCCCATGACGATAGTGCGCACAACGCCATCACCGAGCTGCTGTTGCACCTCCAGGGTCAAACCGGCCTCATCGATTTTCAGCGCGTCGTGTATCTTGGGGACCGACCCGCGCGGAAACTCGACATCGACTACCGCACCGATAATTTCAACAATATTGCCAGAACTCATTTGTCGTACCTCTATATCCTAAATACATTCACTGCAGGAGCGACGCGGGGACGCGCCTCCTGCCACCGTTCACACTGCCGCCGCACCAGCGACTATTTCTGAAATTTCCTGGGTGATCGCCGCCTGGCGCGCCTTGTTGTAAATAAGCTGTAACTCGTCGATCAGGTCCCCGGCATTGTCAGTCGCCGACTTCATCGCCACCATCCGTGCTGCCTGCTCGCAGGCGATGTTCTCCACCACCCCCCGATAAACAATGGCCTCTATGTACCGGGTCAATAATACCGTGAGCGCTTTTTTCGCATCGGGCTCGTACAGGTAGTCCCAGTGCTGCTTGAGCGTATCATCCTCGGCAGGTATCACTGGCAGCAATTGAAAAACGGTTGGCTTCTGGGTCATGGTATTCACGAATTGATTGACCACGAAGTACAGCCGGTCCAGTTCACCTTGTTCGTAAGCGTCCAGCATGACCTTGATGGAGCCGATCAGGTCCAGCAGTGAGGG
>CAXMTM010000043.1:0-5720 GCA_964196385.1 Arenicellales bacterium | reverse complement strand
ATCATCCAGCCCAAGCGCAGCAAGATCACTTTAAAACGCAAGACGGCAAGCCAGTTGAAGCAAACCTCGCGCACGGGTGCCGCGCGGACCATCCATGTTGAAGTGCGCAAGAAACGTACCTTCGTCAAGCGCGAGGTGCTGCAAGAATCAGAGCGTCTGGAACGGGAGGCGGTGGAACGCGAGGACGCCCAAAATCAGGCAGAGGCGGAGGCCATGGAGGCAGCTCGTGCAGAGGCCGAGGCGGAAAAACTGAAGCTTGAAGAGAAGACCAGGCAGGACGAGGCCTCTGAAGTTGCCGCCGCTGAGGCGGAAACTATCGCAGCCGTCGTTGCGGATGCAACCGTAGCCGAGACTGCTCCTTCTGAAGTTGAACCGGTGCGGGAGGGTCAAGCCGGGGCACCGGAAGAAGCTGCCCAGACTCCGCCCGAGGCAACCCAGGAAAAAGTATCAGAGCCGGCCCAGGAAAAACCGAAGTCTCAGGAGAAGCCTCAGGAGAAGCCGCAGGATAAGAAGGGGCGCAAGGCGGGTGCCGGCGATCGCAAGTCAAAGCGCAAGCGCGACGAACTTCATGTCTCGGATGATCTCAGGGGGCGGCGCAAAAAGCGCGCCGCCAGGCCCAGAAAAGTCCAGTCCAGCACCTCGGGACAGCACGGGTTCGAGAAGCCGACGGCCCCCGTGACCCGGGAATTCGCGATCCCGGAAACCATCACAGTGGGTGAGTTGGCGCAGGCGATGTCGGTGAAGGCTGCGGATCTGATCAAAACCATGATGCAGATGGGCACCATGGTGACCATCAACCAGGTTCTCGACCAGGATACGGCAATCCTTGTGGTGGAAGAAACAGGGCACTCCGCGGTCGCCGCCGCCACGGACGATCCTGAAGCGCGCTGGCGCGGTGAACAGCAACCTGTTTCCGAAGAACTTTACTCGCGGCCGCCCGTGGTCACGGTGATGGGTCACGTCGACCACGGCAAAACATCGTTGCTGGATCACATCAGGAAAAGCAAAGTGGCTGCCGGGGAGGCTGGCGGCATTACGCAGCATATAGGGGCCTATCAGGTGGAAACATCGAAGGGCAGCATCACATTCCTGGATACTCCGGGACATGAGGCTTTTACTGCCATGCGTGCCCGCGGCGCCCAGGCGACGGACTTGGTGATTCTGGTTGTAGCAGCGGATGACGGCGTCAAACCGCAGACGGTCGAAGCTATACACCACGCCAGAAACGCGGAAGTGCCGATGGTTGTGGCAATAAACAAAATGGACAAGGAAAGTGCCAATCCGGATCGTGTCAAACAGGACCTGGGCAATCATAATGTTATCCCGGAAGAATGGGGTGGAGACGTTTTGATTGTGCCTGTTTCAGCCCATACCGGGGAGGGTGTGGGCACTCTGCTGGACAATATATCGTTGCAAGCGGAATTGCTCGAACTCAAGGCGCCAGTTTCGGGCCCTGCGGCCGGTCTGGTGATAGAGGCGAGGCTGGACAAGGGACGTGGCCCGGTGGCGACCGTGCTGGTAAAAAAAGGCACGCTTCACACCGGTGACATCATTTTAGCCGGTCAGGAAACGGGACGCGTCCGCACCATGACCAATGACTCGGGCATTCGCATAAAGGAAGCGTTGCCTTCCATGCCCGTTGAAATTCAGGGTCTGACCGGCGTACCCGGAGCGGGAGAGGAAGTGTTGGTCGTATCCGACGATCGCAAGGCGCGTGAGATAGCGCTGTTCAGACAGGGCAAGCACAAGGAAGTCGTGCTGGCGCGCCAGCAGGCCACGAAGCTCGAGAACATGTTCCAGAAAATGGACGAAGGTTCCGTCAAGTCGCTCAACCTGCTGATCAAGGCAGACGTACAGGGTTCTGTTGAAGCACTTACGGAATCACTGCAAAAGCTGTCCACCGACCAGGTCCAGGTAAAAGTTATTCATGGTATGGTTGGCGGCATCAGTGAATCCGATGTCAACCTGGCACTGGCCTCGAGCGCCATCATTATCGGGTTCAATGTTCGTGCCGACGCAACCGCCAGAAAGCTCATCGACAACGAGGGCGTAGACGTCCATTACTACAGCGTCATTTATGATGTGGTAGACGAGACCAGGGCGGCGATGACGGGAATGCTGGCGCCGCAGATCAAAGAGGAAGTTATTGGTCTTGTCGAGGTCAGGGATGTGTTCCGTGCACCGAAAATTGGCACCATAGCAGGGTGTTACGTAACGGAAGGATCGGTCAGGCGCGGCGAGAATGTTCGCGTTCTGCGTGACAATGTGATTGTATTTGAAGGTGTTATCGACTCATTACGTCGGTTCAAGGATGACGTAAGCGAGGTAAAAATGGGATTTGAATGCGGCATTGGCGTCAAGAATTACAATGACGTGAAAGTTGGCGATCGACTCGAGGTCTACAGCAAGATTGAAGTCAAGCCCACCCTGTAACTTCGATTTCTGCGGACATTCATTGTAACCATGCCTAAGGAATTCAGCCGAACGCAACGGGTCTCGGAACTGATACGCCGTGAACTGGCCGATATTATTTCAACCCGGACCAGTGACCCGCGCTTGAGCCTGGTATCGATAACCGCGGTGGATATCAGCAAAGACCTGAAATCCGCGAAGGTATACATAACCCGGCTCGGTGACAACAGTCAGGCGCTGGCAGCGTTGGAAAATGCTTCCCGGTTTCTGCGCAGGGAATTGAGTTCCCGGGTCAGCATGAAAGCCAGCCCGTCGCTTAGTTTTGCCTACGACCACAGTGTGGAGCGAGGAGTGGCATTGTCCAGGTTGATTGAAGAAGTGAACAAGAACCATACGGACGGAGAAGCCTGATGGGCAGGCGATCCCGCTCAGGCCGCGTGGTGAATGGCATATTGCTGTTAGACAAGCCCCCGGGTTTGACTTCCAATGCTGCCCTGCAGGCAGCCAAGCGTGTATTTCAGGCCAGCAAGGCCGGGCACACCGGAAGCCTGGACCCCATTGCCACCGGTCTGTTGCCATTGTGCTTTGGAGAGGCGACCAAGGTGTCGAGTTTTTTTCTGAATGCCGACAAGTATTATAAATCCGTCTTCACCCTGGGGGCGGCGACCGATACAGGTGATTCCGAAGGGCGGGTTCTGTCTGAATGCGCCAATGTAAACATTTCGGACGAGATGATTGAATCGGCACTGGACGAGTTCAGGGGCGAGATAGAGCAGGTTCCACCGATGTACAGTGCCGTCAAGTTCCAGGGGCAGCCGTTGTACAAGCTGGCAAGACAGGGAATCGAGGTCGAACGAAAACCTCGACAGGTCACCGTCTACGAACTGTCGTTTACGCGCCAGGACGAGGTCAGCGTGGAGATCAGCTTACACTGCTCCAGTGGCTTCTATGTGCGCAGTCTGGCCCACGAACTGGGTCAACGGCTGGCTTGCGGTGCTTACGTATCGTCGTTGAGAAGGACCGGGGTAGGTGGGTTTTCCATCGATGACGCGGTTTCGCTGCAAAGTCTGCAGCAGGAAACGGATTTACAGGCTGTGGACAGCTTGTTGATTGCTATGGATGTGGGCCTGCAACACCTGCCGGGCGTCAGGTTATCCGATGACGCGGCCTATTATTTGTGCCGAGGGCAGCCGGTCAAGGCGGCGCACGTTCCCAGCAATGGCTGGGTGCGCCTTTACGCCGACGAAGTCGGATTTTTGGGTGTGGGCAAGGTCCTGGACGATGGGAGAGTGGCTCCCAAGAGATTATTCAATACAACCTAACTATTTGAATTTTATCGAAAACATTGAAAATTGCGCGTCTGATTCCAATGCTTGTTAGCGGGTTTGGCTGCGGTTAGAATACGCGGGCTTTTTCGGCAGCATTTACAGTGTGATTTTAAAAGAGTTTACAGAGGAAAAATAATGGCGTTATCAGCCGATCAGAAGTCGAAAGTCGTGGGCGACTTTCAGCAATCAAATGGTGATACGGGTTCGCCCGAGGTGCAGGTTGCCTTGACGACAGCCCGGATTGAAGATTTATCTTCTCACTTCAAGACACATATCCATGATCACCATTCCCGACAGGGTTTACTGCGGTTGGTTAACAGGCGACGAAAGTTGCTGGATTATCTGAAAAAGAAAGATATTGAGCGTTACCGGACACTAATAAGCCGTTTAGGCCTGCGCAAGTAATTGGAGAACACAATGAACAAAGTAGTAAAATCGTTCCAGTACGGACCGAATGAATTCAGACTGGAGACTGGCGAAATTGCACGTCAGGCTACGGCCGCGGTGATGGCGAGTTTTGGCGACACAACTCTTTTGGTGACAGTGGTTCGCCAGGCATCGGACAGGCCCCGGGATTTCTTTCCCCTGACCGTCGATTTCGAAGAGAAAACCTACGCCGCCGGCCGGGTTCCCGGTGGGTTCTTTAAAAGAGAAGGACGGCCGTCCGAGAAGGCGATACTTACGTGTCGGTTGATCGATCGACCCATCAGGCCCTTGTTCCCCAAGGGGTACACTGATGAAGTCCAGATCATAGCCACGGTCATGTCCATAGATCCGGAGATCAACCCGGACATCGTGGCGATGATCGGTGCTTCGGCAGCGCTGGAACTTTCGGGTATGCCCTTCCAGGGCCCCATAGGCGCCGCCAGGGTCGGTTACATCGATGGTGAGTATGTTCTGAACCCCGGAAAAACAGATCTTGCGGAGCGATCTAAGCTGGACCTGGTGGTGGCTGGTACCGAATCCGCGGTACTTATGGTGGAATCCGAGGCAGACATTCTGAGCGAAGAACAGATGCTGGGTGCAGTCATGTACGGCCACGAACAGCAGCAGGCCGCGATCAACGCTATAAAGGAACTGGCCGCTGAAGCGGGCGCTCCGCCCTCTGCCTGGGAAGCGCCACAGGAAAACACCGAACTCAAGGAAAATATCGAACGGTTGTGCGCTACCAGCGTCGCCGACGCTTACAGCATCCCGGATAAACAGGAGCGGCAGGACAGCCTCGCTGGAATTCGCCAGAAGGTGCTGGGGGAATTGACTACAGACGAGTCGACCCCGCAGGAACTCGACGAGATAAAGGCGGGCCTCAAGAGTATTGAAAAATCCACGGTGCGTGGGCGAATACTTGCAGGTCAGCCGCGTATCGACGGACGGGATTCTGAAACGGTCCGCCCCATTAGCATACGACTGGGGGTACTACCCCGGACCCATGGCTCGGCCCTGTTTACCCGCGGGGAGACACAGGCCATTGTCACCACAACCCTCGGTACTGACAGGGATGCACAAATCATAGACGCTTTGGCTGGTGAATATCGCGACCGATTCATGCTGCATTACAACTTTCCACCGTTTTGTGTCGGTGAAACGGGCCGGGTAGGATCGCCCAAGAGGCGGGAGATCGGACACGGCAAGCTGGCTAAAAGGGGGCTGACCGCGATTATGCCCGATATGGACGATTTTCCATACGTGATACGTGTGGTATCCGAAATTACCGAATCCAATGGTTCAAGTTCGATGGCGACCGTGTGTGGTTCGAGCCTGGCGCTGATGGATGCCGGGGTGACGATTTCTGCGCCGGTGGCGGGTGTGGCCATGGGTTTGATCAAGGAAGGAGATCAGTATGCTGTGTTGACGGATATCCTGGGCGATGAAGACCACCTCGGCGATATGGATTTCAAGGTTGCCGGTACGCCGGAAGGTATTACGGCGCTGCAGATGGATATCAAGATAGATGGAATTACCCGCGAAATCATGGAGACC
>CAXMTM010000042.1:0-2535 GCA_964196385.1 Arenicellales bacterium | reverse complement strand
ATAGTCGACGTGGCGCCTATTCAGCTCGAAAATGTCGAAAAGAAACTTATCGGCAAGCAAAACATCGGGCTCCACCACCTGGATTCCACTTCGATGACGTTCCCCGACGCCAGTTTCGACCAGACGGTGGTTTTCTTCCTGCTGCACGAGCAACCCGAATACGCGCGCCGCGAGACCGTCGAAGAGGCGATTCGCGTCACCCGCCCCGGCGGAAAAGTCATATTCGTCGACTATCACGGCCCGAAGCGTAACAACCCCATGCGCTACGTGATGAAGCCCATCCTCGCCTGGCTGGAGCCCTACGCAATGGACCTGTGGCGCGAAGAATTGCCAGCGTTCTTCCCCGAAAGCGTCAAGCCTGAACAGATCGAATCCGAATTTTACTTTGGCGACCTGTACCAGAAAATCGTAGTCACCCTGTAGGCACCCGCTTGCCTACAGGGATGTAGGTAAGGGGCGTGAGCATATGTCCAGGGATGGACGGTATTAGAGCAATGCAGGAGCAATTGCCGAGGACGCGGAAGCTTTGCGGGCGATTTAGCTTTAAAAAACCTGCAAAATTGAGCGCACACAGCGCCTTTTAAATTTCGCCCGCAAGCGGGCTCCTACAGGTCTGTCTGTGCTTTGAATAAGAGGCCTCCTTTTACAACTACATCAATCTTTTCCAATCGCGAAACATCTTCAAGCGGATTTCCCTTGACTGCGATCAGGTCACCGAGCAAGCCGGGTTCAATGGCGCCCACGCGATCTTCCCAACCCATGTAACGGGCAGCTACCGAAGTGGCAGACTGAATGGCTTCCATCGGTGTCATACCCCACTCCACCATATAAGCAAACTGGATTCCATTTATGCCGTGAGGAAAGATTGAAACATCGGTACCGAATACCATTGGCACGCCGGCCTCATGCGCCCTTTTGAAACTCTCGCGCTGAACCTGCGTGGTTTCGATGGTTTTACGGAGAAATTCTTCCACCCAACCCTGCTTGCGCCCCTGCTCGATCATCCAGTCGCCCGAGCCGATATCCATGGAAAATGCCACATTTTTTTCAACGGCCAGTGCAATGCCTTCATCATCAACATAGGTCGCATGCTCAATGGTGTCCGCCCCGGCCCGGATCGCATCTATTATGGATTGAGCGCTGTGCGCGTGGGCGGCCACTTTGAGGTCCGCGGCATGCGCCACCTCTACGACCGCAACAATCTGCTCCTGAGTCATCTCTGGTTCACCGGGTACTCCGCCATAGGCCAGAACCGCGCCTGAGGCAATCACCTTGATTACATCTGCTCCCCCATCAACCGCGGCCTGGGCATTTTCCCGGAACTCATCGACTGAGCGCGAGACACCCATCCTGAGATGCGCTGGAATCTCATCCTCATTGCCATCGATTGTCAGCAAATCTCCTCCTCCGCCGGGTATCGTCAGGTAGAAACCCGATGCCTGCACCCTCGGCCCCACTGCATCGCCCCGATTAATCTCATCCCTCAGGCCGCGATCCACCCAGCCGTAGTAATTGCCGACGTTGCGCACGGTCGTAAAGCCAGCATCGATTGACAATCGCGAATATTTACGGCCAGCCGCCAAGGTGCCTTCGTGCGTGTGACCGTAATACATGGTCAGATCGACCAGTTCTTCAAAACTTTCAAGCAGGTGGGCGTGCATTTCGACCAAACCGGGCAGGCAGGTATATTCAGACAAGTCAAGAAGCCCGACACCCGGTGGCTTTTCAATCCGGGAGGCAATCCTGCTGAACCGCCCGTCTTCAATCAGCACAGATACGTCATTCAAAACTTCCTCGGACCGGCCATCAATAAGTGCGCCGCAACGGATCAGGACACTCCCGCTATCGGCCTGATAAGGTGCGCCGACCAGCCCTGGTTTCGGTGAAACAGAAAATGCAGGTAGAACACAGACCGCAACCAGGACTGCTGCCAGAATACCGGGGTATTTCCCTGAAGATTTTCGTCGGGGCTTGATCATTGGAATGGTTTGGCGCCTTGGTTCATGTGAAATTCCGCAGACGTAAGGAGTTTGTCACCACTGATACGGATGAGAATGCCATTGCTGCTGCGGCGATCATCGGGTTGAGGAATCCGAGGGCTGCAAGCGGAATCGCGGCCGCGTTGTAGGCGAAAGCCCAGAACAGGTTCTGACGGATTGTGGTAAATGTCTTGCGGGCAAGTCTGATCGCCGTTACAGAGGCCACAGGGTCGCCAGACATAAGCACGATGTCACCGGCTTCCATTGCCACATCCGTGCCCGATCCCACGGCCATGCCCAGATCGGCAACGGTGAGGACCGGTGCGTCGTTGATACCGTCGCCGACGAAGGCAACGACCTGGCCGTTGGCTTGCATCTGGGAGACAGCCGCTGACTTCTCTCCAGGCAGGACCTCGGCGACAACATCCTCGATGCCGATCATTGCTGCGATCGCATTTGCCGTGTGACGCGAGTCTCCGGTAAGCATCACCGCCGAGATTCCCTGCTCGATGAGATCACTGATGGCTTGCGCGGAGGTCGGGCGCACCGTATCGGC
>CAXMTM010000041.1:0-6498 GCA_964196385.1 Arenicellales bacterium | reverse complement strand
GCATCGACCGAACCCTGCTCCTTTATCTGGGCCAGCACAGGACCATAATCCGAGCTGTCCACAAGCACCGTGACATCACGGTAGTTCTTGGCGGCCGCCCTGACCATGGTGGGACCGCCAATATCGATATTCTCGATGGCCTGATCCAGCGTGCACTCATCAGCCGAGGTTACCTGCTCGAACGGATACAGATTTACCACCACCAGGTCGATGGGGGAGATGCCGAGTTCGTTCATGGTCACATCATCAGTCCCGCGCCGCCCGAGGATTCCCCCGTGGACCAGGGGGTGCAGCGTCTTGACCCGCCCGCCCAGGATCTCCGGAAACCCGGTCAACTCATTGACTTCTTTTACCGTCAGGCGGTTTTCCCTGAGCAGTTGGGCGGTGCCCCCGGTTGAAATGATCTCTACCCCCAGGGCATTCAGCTCGCGGGCAAAATCGACCACCCCGGTTTTGTCCGACACACTGATCAGTGCGCGCTTGATGGTGTCTTTACTGGTGTCCATGGTGAGTTCCGGCTTGAGATGGGAAAAATGGCGTCAGGCGAATTGCGAGACACGTGTAGACGTGAATACGAATGTACCGGATTATTCCAGATCGTATTGCTTGAGCTTTTTACGCAGCGTGTTTCTGTTGATTCCCAAAACCCGGGAGGCGCGTGTCTGGTTGCTTTCCGATTGCTCCATGACGATCTCCAGCAACGGCTTTTCAATTTCGGTCATCACCATCTGGTACAGGTTCACGGGCTCTTCCCCATTCATGTCCTTGAAGTAGCGATTCAGGGAACGCCGCACACACTGGCACAAAGGGTCTCTTGGTTTCTGCCTCTTCGGATTCATGCTGGACACATTTCTAATAATTATTGCTCACCAGCTCGTATTGCTGCTCAGCATCTTCTACAGCCCTTATGGATTCCCACAAATGCCGGCCGTTTATCCTCGCCTTCACATACCAGGATATATGTTTGCGGGCCACACGAACGCCGGTGTGGTTGCCATAAAATTCGTACAAATTTTCGAGATGTCGCAGCAATGTGCCTCTTTGTTGCTCAAATTCCGGGACAAACATCGCTCCGCTTTGTAAGTATTCCTGGATCTGCCTGAACAGCCAGGGCCTGCCTTGCGCCGCACGGCCAACCATCACCGCATCCGCACCGGTTTTATCCAGCACCTCCATGGCTTTCTGCGGGCTATCGATATCACCATTGGCAATAACCGGTATGGATACCGCCCGCTTTATCCGCCTGATGGTTTCATACTCCGCCTCTCCCTGAAACCTGCAAGCCCGCGTACGCCCGTGCACCGCAATCGCCTTGATCCCGGAGGATTCGGCCAGTTCCGCGATAGCCACTCCGTTGCGATTATCCCGGTCCACTCCGGTCCGGATTTTCAATGTCACAGGGACGCTAACAGCATCCACTACTGCGCACAGAATCCTGGCAACCAGATTTTCGTTCTGCAGCAATGCCGAGCCCGCCAGTTTACGGCACACCTTTTTCGCCGGGCATCCCATGTTGATATCGATGATCTGTGCCCCACGCTCGACATTGAAACGCGCGGCCGCAGCCATCAATTGCGGGTCTGCTCCGACGATTTGAACGACAACGGGACCCGGTTCTCCCACGTGATCCATACGCTTTAACGTCTTTGTGCTTGCCTGCAACTCGACTTTGGCGGTGATCATTTCCGACACTGCCAGCCCTGCGCCCCAACCCCGGCACAATATCCGGAACGGTCTGTCAGTAACGCCGGCCATTGGCGCGGCAATAACATTATTGATTAACCGATACGGCCCAATCTCCATCTTCCGTGGGCTCTTTTTAGTTGAGGAAAGGGACCGGCCATGATACTCCCGACGCACTCAATGGAAAAGCCCGTCAAACGAAATTCAACTGGAAAAGAAGAAAAAAAATTAACTCCCACATTGCTCTCAGCTCTCTTATGCAAGTTCTCAATCACCTCGTGCGAGACAGTGGTGTTGTGCACGGGGCTATTGAGAAATTACTCTCTTATCTTGCTACCAGTTGAATTTCATAACCGACCGCGGTTTGGGCTGGTTGCGCCAGATCGACGTCGGCCCTTTGTATTACGTTCGACTGCATTGCACCGGGTGCCACTGACAGATATTCATGAGGCAGATAGGTGCGCCTGCCGACAACCTCTCCCGCCTTGTCCGTAAGGGTGACTTCCAGAGGCGGGAACCGTTGTGCGAACTGCGCACGATTGATCAGGTTGGCGCTCACCCGCAGTGCTCCAGGGGTACCAGGATGCGGGTCGACGCTGGTACTTATCAGATCGATCGATTTGATATCGGCACGCGCCGGCACTGTGCACGCAGCGTATTCACAAAAGGCCTCCAGTGATGGTCTCAACGACGTAATTTCGGCGAGCTCAGACAAGTAGGACGTCTTGATCTGCCACAATACGGCCAGCACCAGGAAAATTGTCGCAGCAATCCAGGCTATTGATTTCAGGGGTTTGGGATGAGGTATTTCGACCAGCTTGACGTCGCTGGCTTTATGGGACACGGTGATCTTCCGCGGCTGCAGCGCCGGAATTTCACCAGAATGTGCGCCTGCCCCTTTGTTCTGTGATCTCGACGACACAGAGGCTTTGGCTAGCCCTGAACTCCCCTCTGTAATTTCACCGGCAGGGGATTCCCTGGGCTCCATGTCATCGTTCAAATCCCACAGGCTGGTGGGGGCCTCGATAACAATCTCCTCAACAATATCCCCCGGCGAGGGTAATTTAGGCTCACTGCGCCGCTGTGGATGGTCCCTTTCTAATTCGCCCCCCGCAACCGGCTCGGTGTCCTCATCCACGGACAAACTGTGCTCCGCCTTGCCCGCCTCCGCGGGAGCGGCGGCATCCCAGTCATATTCCAAATCGATGTCCTGCAGATCGATTTCCTGCGTGACCACCGGGGTCTCGGGCAACTCCACGGTTTGATCAGACAATCCGGATTCCGTATCGGCAGCAGCATCAGGAAGAGAACCCACAAAATTCCAAGACGCATTGAATACTTCCCGGCATCGACCGCAGCGCACCAACCCCTGGTGCGCTCCCAAATCCGTTTCGGTCATGGTAAAAATCGTGCTGCAATTCGGACATTGCGTATACATATGCAGATTTTAACGCTTCTTTCCGATCAACAGTGACCATTTATCCCGTCGATTCTCACGAAACTCGAAACATGAAGCAAAATTGCTCTGCACATCTTTGGCCTGATCATGCAGGATGCCGGTCAAAAGTATTACTCCACCGCTACGCACCAGAGAAACCAGACGTTCCTTGAGTTCGATAAGAACACTGGCCAGGATGTTAGCCATCACCAGTTGTACGCTGAAGCCATCGGGCATCCCATCCAGTTTACATGCGGTATATTCGTCCTCCACATCATTGCGTTTCGCGTTCTCCCGGCTCGTGGTCAATGCTCTCGGGTCGATATCAACACCCCACGCGTGTACCGCACCGAGCTTGAGCGCGGCGATGGCCAAAATACCGGATCCGCAACCGACATCCACCACATGGAATCCGGCCGGCCGGTTGCGATCCAGCCACTGCAGGCACAATGCCGTGGTAGGGTGAGTGCCGGTGCCAAAGGCCAGTCCCGGATCAACAATCAGATTGACGGCATTTGCATCCGGCGGGGGCAGCCAGCTGGGGCATACCCACAGATCCCGACTTACCCGCGTGGGCTCGAAAGAGGACAGCCAGTTCCGCTCCCAGTCCTGATCCTGCAGGGTTGAAACATCGCACCGGGCGCACTCGGCAAACACCGACTGAACTTCATCCACGATCGCGTCGGCATCGACAGATCCGTCGAACAGGCCGCTTACGTCGACTTCGGACCAGTCGGGTTGTTGCGGGAAAGCAGCCTCGTAGAATTCACCCGGGCCGCCATTTTCCAACGTAACGGCAACCGCCCCCAACTCCGTTAGAAACTCACTTAGAAACTCCGACCCGTCCCGGGACACTCGAAACCGAATTCGCCAGTGTGACAAGACTGCTATTTCGCGAACCTCTGTTCAAGGTAGTGGATGGTAACGTCGGCATTATTGAAACCTTCGTCCGACATGATCAGACGATGCAAGGGGAGATTGGTCTTGATCCCGCCCACCACCATTTCGCTCAGGGCGCTGCGCATCCTCGCCAGCGCCTCTTCACGGGTTGCACCGTAGGCAACGAGTTTCGCGATCAACGAGTCATAGTAGGGTGGAACCACGTAATTATTGTAAATATGCGAATCTACACGAATGCCTGGCCCGCCCGGTTGATGATATTGTTCGATGCGGCCCGGGCAGGGGAGGAATGTTTGCGGGTCTTCGGCATTCACCCTGCACTCGATGGCATGACCGCGGATGACCACGTCGCTCTGTTCCGCGCTGAGCGCTTCACCGGACGCGATGCGGATTTGCTCTTTTACCAGATCTATGCCGGTCACCATCTCCGTGACCGGATGCTCCACCTGGATGCGTGTGTTCATTTCAATGAAATAAAATTCACCGTCCTGATACAGGAACTCAAAAGTACCGGCGCTGCGATATCCGATCTTGCGGCAGGCCTCGGCGCAACGTGAACCAATCTCACTTCTCCTGGCATCGCTGATACCGGGGGCCGGCGCTTCCTCGACCACTTTCTGATGGCGGCGCTGCATGGAACAGTCCCGGTCACCGAGGTGGATCGCGTTGCCATGTTCATCCGCCAGCACCTGGAATTCGACGTGGCGGGGCCGCTCCAGGAATTTTTCCATGTAAACAACATCGTTGTTGAACGCGGCAGCGGCCTCCGCCTGGGTCAGGCTGATGGCGTTGAGGAGAGCGCTTTCCGTGTGCACGACCCGCATGCCTTTGCCGCCACCACCGCCTGCTGCCTTGATGATTACCGGGTAGCCGATGTGTGCCGCCATGTGCAGGTTTTCGTCATCGTCATCACCAAGCGCGCCGTCAGAACCCGGCACACAAGGGACACCGGCATCTTTCATCACCTGGATCGCCGACACCTTGTCTCCCATCAGCCTGATGGTTTCCGCCCTCGGCCCGACGAACACGAACCCGCTTTGCTCGACGCGTTCAGCAAAATCCGCATTTTCCGCCAGAAAACCATAACCGGGATGGATGGCGTTGGCTGAAGTTACTTCCGCGGCGGCGATGACAGCGGGGGCATTCAGGTAACTGTCAGCGGCCCGGGGTGGGCCTATACACACTGATTCTTCAGCGAGTTTGACGTATTTCGCGTCGCGGTCGGCCTCGGAGTGCACGGCCACCGTACGCACGTCCAGTTCACGACATGCCCTTTGTATACGCAGTGCTATTTCACCGCGATTGGCGATTACAAGCTTCTCTATCACGACTGCGTCAGTCGATAATAAACAGGGGTTCGCCGTACTCCACCGGTTCGCCGTTCCCCTTGAGAACCTTGAGAACCACACCGGCCTTGTCCGCCTCTATCTGGTTGAAGATCTTCATGGCCTCTATGACACACAGCGTGTCACCAATCTCGACCTGAGTCCCCACCTCCGCAAATGGTTTGGCGCCCGGCTTCGGTGCTGAGAAAAACGTCCCCACCATGGGCGATTTTACGGAGTGAGCTTCAGCGATATCATCTTGCGCATCGTCACGACTGTGGGTTTCGGGCACACCGCCCGTGGCGGCTGTCGCGACGAGGTGGGTAAGTGGCTGGGGATAGGCAGCAGCGGATGCCGCCCGACTGAGCCGAACCGACTCTTCTCCTTCCCTGATTTCCATCTCGGTCAGATTTGACTCTTCCAGCAATTCGATCAGTTTCTTTATTTTTCGAATGTCCATAATCTTATTTGCCTTATTTGCCTTGTATATTCGGGGGGCTGCGCGGCTGCCCGGATACAACGAGACAGTGTGCCGAAAAATTTCAGAAAAGTCCAGTTCGCCACATAATCGGAGAAAATGGCTGCTGTTTCGAGGAAGTTAGCGCTACAAATGGCTTTCGATCAACTCATCCAATTGATCCGGTGTGAGTATTCCGGTGTGGGAGGTGAGAATTTTTCCGTTCCTGCCCAGCAGCACACTGTGGGGTAGGCCGCCGACCTCATTGCCAGAATTGGCCAGCAGCGTGAAAGGATCATCCAGGGCCAGAAGCAGGGGGTAGCGTATCGCCAACTGGTCGCGGAACTCCCTGACCGGCCCCCCTTCATCAAATGCCACCCCGATTACTTCCAGATTCCTGTCCTGGTATTGATCCCTGGCCCGTTGTAAAAGCGGGATCTCTTGCCGGCACGGAAGACACCACGTGGCCCAGAAATTTACCAGCAGAACCTTCCCCTGCCATTCCCGCAGATGCCTGGTTGCCCCATTGTCCAGGTCGGTCAACGGGTGGTCGATTACCGGAATATTTGCAATCCCGGGGTTCTGCGTGGTGGTGCCGGGGCCTCGGTAGATCGAAATCGCCACACCCAACGTCAGTGCAATGAGGCCAACGAGAATATAGGCCGATCTACGCTTCATCTACCCACCTGACCCGG
>CAXMTM010000040.1:0-3043 GCA_964196385.1 Arenicellales bacterium | reverse complement strand
GCCAGGTCGCCCCTGATATCATTTACCAGTACATCCAGGGCGGTTTTGTGAAAGCGTTGGTATCCATCGTCGCCCAGCCTCGATCGAAAACCTGCGATCAGCAGGTCCAGTGATTTCTCGGCATCCGCTGATGCAGAGTCGTGGAACAGTTCCCCGGCCGTATGCCGGTAGCGCGCTCCGTCCTCACGGTGTACGATCGCCGCAATGTCCCAGATATAGTCCCCCTTGTAGCAATTGTCGGGAAATTCGAACTCTTCTCCGCACAGTGCCAGATATCTGAGCCATACACTCACGGCAAGGATATCCATCTGCCTGCCGGCGTCGTTGATGTAGTACTCCGTCTTTACATCGAACCCGGCGCGCCGCATGACCCGGGCCAGCGTATCACCATAGGCGGCGCCTCTGCCGTGGCCGACGTGCAAGGGACCGGTAGGATTGGCCGAGACGAACTCGATCAGGACGCGCTCTCCCTGGCCGATGTCGCAGCTGCCGTAAGTTTGCCCCTGCTTTCGGATAAGCTTGAGTACTTCGAACTGTGACGCCGGGTTCAGGAAAACGTTGATGAAACCAGGACCGGCGATCTCGAATTTTTCGACCTGCTCCAATGGCGCCAGGGCATCCACAATAAGCTGTGCCAGCTCCCGTGGATTGCGTTTGGCAGCCTTGGCCAGACCGAGGGCCAGATTCGTCGCCAGATCGCCGTGGGTTTTTTGTTTGGTGCGATCAAACCTGACTTCAACGGCGATCCCTTCAGGGATCACGCCTGCTTCGGTCAGATTCTGTACGGCTTTTTCAAAATTTTCCTGTAACTGCTGTATCACAACGACGACCGGGTAAAAAGGACGGTGATTCTAACCGTTTATGGCAAATGTTTTATCAAAGTTGTGCAGAATTGCATAAGTTCTCGAATACTCTGTGCTATATAAGCGAGATCAGGGTGGCCTATAACCCCAACACCACACGGACTTTTTGAGAGGTTACGGATTTGTCACCGGCTGGTCGGCAGGCAGGTGTTTCATTCGGCCATGGATATAGTGGGCACTGGCCATTATCAGAATTACGCCAGCCGCGAAAACATACAGGCCGTAGTGTACTTCGATACTGGCAATGGCACCCAGCTTGACGCTGGCGATGAGTATGGCAACGATGAACACGTCAAGCATTGACCATTTTCCCAGAGCCGACAGCCACTCCAGATAACGCTGGCTGTTCGCCCGTTTGTACGCGCTGTTCCAGGCGGTGAACAGTACCATCAGCTTGAAGCAGGGTAAGACCAGGGTAAAGACGGAAATCAGCAGAAACAACCCGTACTGGCCTTCGTGAAAAAACTGTGAAATGCCCGACATGACCGAGAAGGTGTTTTTTACGAAGATGAGCTTTTTGAGAGTCAGCAGCGGAACCCACAGACCGATGCCGAAAACAACGACCGACAGCATCAGTAACAGGTTGACCAGGAGCTTTTCCTGACGCCCGGGACTAGTCTGCATATCTCTGACCTGCATCAGTACATTTCCATGGGATCTACGTCTATGGACCAGCGCACGCGCCGGGCCATCCGGTGAACATCCAGGCGCGGAACGAGCACTTTCAGCATGTGGTGCATGGCTGGCCTGTTGTGCGCACTCAGCAGCAGTTGCGCCCGGTAGCGCCCGGCCCGCTTTTCCATGGGTGACGGTACGGCTTCCATGATTTGAACACCCGAGCGCAACTTTTGTTCCAGCAAGGATGCTTCTTTCCGGGCGTACCCCAGGAAAGACAGGCCCATGCCCGATTTTGTCGATTCCGCGCGCAGGAGAGCCAAATGGGTGAAAGGGGGGACCTGTGCCTGGATGCGCTCTTTCATTGCAACGGTTATGAAACCCTCATAGTCATGATCCCGCAGAAGTTCGAAGTGTGGATGTTCGGGGTTTACGGTCTGTATCAGGACCTGGCCCGGGTTGTGCTCCCGACCCGCGCGCCCCGCCACCTGAACGATCTGCTGGAACAAAAATTCGGTTGCGCGAAAGTCCACACTGTACAGTCCCTGATCTGCATCAACGATACCAACCAGAGTCACGTTGGGGAAGTGGTGCCCCTTTGCCAGCAATTGGGTGCCGATGAGAATATCCGCGGCACCAGTGATGCCCTGGTTGAGCTTGAACTCCAGTTCTCCCTTGCGCCGGGTACTGTCGCGGTCAATTCTGACAATGGCGGCAGCAGGGAAAATATCCTGCAGGTGCTCCTCCAGTCGTTGTGTGCCTTCGCCCAGCGGGCGTACAGGCGATGAATTACACTGCGGGCACTGCGTCGGAGTAACACCTTCCAGGCCGCAATGGTGGCAACGCAGCCGGTCTTCCCTCCTGTGATAGACCATCCGGGTGTCGCAGCGGCTGCACTGCGCTTGCCAGCCGCAGTTGCAACAATATAACACGGGTGCATATCCACGCCGGTTGATGAACAGCAGGCATTGTTCCCCGCTCTCCAGTTTGCGGTCGATGGCTTTTATGAGGGTTCGGCTCAGGCCGTGCTGCACGGGGACACGCCTCATGTCGACGAAGTCGATCGTGGGCAAGCCTGGCCCCATTGCCCGGGCGCTCAAGCGCAGTAGTTCATAGCGTTTGTTTTCAATGTTGAACATAGACTCGAAAGAAGGCGTGGCCGATCCCAGGATTACTGGAATGCTCTCCTGCCTGGCGCGGAATACAGCGATATCTCGGGCATGGTAGCGGAGCCCGTCCTGCTGTTTGAACGAAAGGTCCTGTTCCTCGTCAATGACGATCAAACCGGGATTCAACAATGGGGTGAAAACTGCCGATCGCGTTCCCAGTACGATAGTTGCGCTGCCATCGCGCGCCGCAGCCCAGCCGCGATGGCGTTCCGCCGTCGCCAGGTTTGAGTGAAGAACGACCAGGCGGTGACCGATTCGTTTCTCAAATCGCTGCACCAGTTGCGGAGTCAGGCCGATTTCCGGAACGAGTATCAATACCTGTTTGCCGCGGGCAATCACTTCGCGTATGACCTTCATATAAACTTCAGTTTTACCGCTGCCCGTTATCCCGAACAG
>CAXMTM010000039.1:0-6434 GCA_964196385.1 Arenicellales bacterium | reverse complement strand
ATACATAGAAATGTATTACAATCGACAAAGAAAACATTCTGCTATTGGGTATAAGATACCGATGTTATTTGAGCAGGCAGCTTAACCCTGTGTCCGAAGTCGTGGGGGAGGATCACTACCACCCAACGCCCGAGGACGATGCGCCATCATGGCTAACCCTGCTCGGACATACGAAAGACAGTCTTTGGAGTATGGACTTTTTTCGGTGTGAATCCATCCTATTGAAGAGCCACTGGGTGCTGGTGGTCATGGACCCGTTCACGAGACGTATCATCGGTTTTGGCGTACAGGCGGGGGATGTCGATGGTGTTGCCCTGCGTCGCATGTTCAACACGGCCATCTCTACGCAAGGTGCTCCACACTATCTCAGTTCGGACAACGATCCGCTATTCCGATATCACCGATGGCAGGCCAACCTGCGGATTCTCGAGATCAAGAAAATCAAATCCATCCCGTATACCCCGGTATCGCATCCCTTCGTCGAGCGACTGATTGGAACCATTCGGCGGGAATTCCTGGACCACATCTTCTTCTGGAATCTACGCGATCTTGAGAAAAAACTGACGGCCTTTAGCCAATACTACAACCAGAATCGAGTTCATCAATCACTGGCCGGAGACACACCGGCTGTTGTTAGCGGTGATTCTCGAATTCAACGTGCAGAACTTAGTGACTATTCATGGATATCACACTGCAACGGACTTTTTCAGACCCCAATTGCCGCGTGATTTAGGAATTCGCCAAGAACAGGCTAAGGTCCCCAACTAACGTCATAGGAGTGGTACGCGCATCCATTGCTGATTATGGTTTTTAGTTATGGGGCACATCTACAAATTGTTTACCCCAGTGTATACCCCAGCAATAACAAAGGCCTACCGATTATCGGTAGGCCTTTGTTTTACATGGCGCGCCCAGAGAGATTCGAACTCCCGACCGCCTGGTTCGTAGCTTTAACTATATTATGTAACATACTGTAATTATTAACTTACTGGCGGACGCGCCCGTTGCAATTTGCAGTACCATGCATGACCGTGCAGGACTGACCCCGGCAAAAGCCCGGCAAGCAATTCTCTATAAGGGACTCAAGGCAATGTCGCACCGTGATTCTGTCCGTCGTAAACAAGTGTGACTTTCTTTTTATGGGGCACACTGGCAACAGAAGCATGAAATACTCTTCGTCATACCGAATGGTTCATTTACTATAATACCTACCTGATCATGGCAAGTCCGCATGCGCATACATGCGGTTATTTACCGGACACGAAATGAGCATAGAGGTGCGTGCATCTATTAAATTGCTGCTTTGGCTGTCTGCCGGTACAGGCACGCTGCTCGCTGTGCTGGTGGCGTTACTGTATTTCGTCGATGTCAACCTGTACCGCGACCGGATTGAACAGCAGGTTTCGACAGCATTCGGCCGTGAAGTAATCCTCGAGGGCGCTCTGAACCTGGAGCCATCACTCTCGCCCCGCTTCGTGGTCAACGGACTGAAGATCAGCAACCCGGACTGGGCCAGCCGGCCGTTCCTGGCAGTGGTGGACAAGTTCGATATCCGTGTCAGCCTGTTACCTCTACTGAGGGGCGACCTGAAGATCATTAGACTCGAATTCCGTGGCGTCGATCTGTTGCTCGAGGAGGCAGCCGACGGCGACAATAACTTCACCTTCGGTGGTTCCGGTGAACCAGCAGCACTGCCGTCTATCGAGAGTATGTCGCTGTACGACTCCAGCATCGCCTACGCGACTCCCGGGAACCCGCTAAGACGTCTGCACCTGGCACAGGTTACGGCGCGCAAGGTGCCGGGACAGCCAGTTGAGCTGGAGGCAGATACCACACTGAACGCGCTACCCGTGACGATCTCGTTACGTGGCGAACCACGGGATGACGGGCAACCGAACGGTCCCTGGCACGTCACCCTGCTTGGTGAATCAGGCGATATTTCCCTGCGGGTTGAGGGCAGCCTTGCTGACCCGGCCGACTGGCACCAGGGCGAGTACCGGCTAGAACTAAGTGGCCGACACCTGGACAATCTGGAAACATTGACCGGCGTTACATTGCCCGAAGCAGGACCTTATAAACTGGGTGCTAATATCCGCTTCAGCCTCAACGAGTATCTGACGGTCAGCGACCTCAGCGCTCAACTCGACGACACCGATATCAGCGGTAGCCTTCACTGGGACATGAGCACTTCCCTGCCAGCAATCAAGGTCCGGCTCGATTCGCAACACATCGACGCCCGTGATGTGAGTGGTGGTGAGCTGCTGTCAGGTGACGCTGAGCAGGAAAGCATGGATTACTGGGGCCAGCCACTCGATATGAGCATAGCGGGTACCGTTGACCTTGATGTGGAAGTCCGGATTCAGCAGCTCGATGGTCTGGAAAAAACGCTACAGGATATTGTGCTTACCGCGCACACCGATAGAGAGCAGCTCAAGTTTGCAGTCGACAGGGCAACAGTGGAGGACACACACATCACGGCGGAAGCAACAGTGCCGTGGGGCGAGCGTCTGACAGCACTGACACCACAGGCTGTAAGCCTGAAGACCCTGCTGCAACATGCAAAACTGGACGTTCGCGCACAGGCTCACCAGGGTGCTATTCACCGGTATGAAACAATCCTGATGGGAGAGCCGCTTGCTATCAAACTCTCCAGCGTCGAGCTTACTGCCCGACCAGACACCGCATTAATGATCTGGGCCGAGGCCACACTCGATGACAAGCCCGTCACGGTAAAACTGCAGGGTGAACCGCTTGCCGCGCTGCTGCAGCACCCCACCGGGCCGTGGCAGACACTGGCTCTCGAAGTGCGGAGCGATGACATCCACCTCGATGCCACCGGCAGCGTGGCCCACCCCCTCGAGGCCGAAGGGTTTGATGTCAGGTACGCGCTGAATGGCCCCGATATCGCTGCCTTGCTGCCACTGCAGGGGGCCTGGTCACTCGCCGGTCACTATGCCGACCAACCGGATCGTCATGTGTTCGACGAACTGAATGTCACAGTCAGCAAGAGTGACATCGGCGGACGTATTGCTCTCCACCTGGACAGACCGCGGCCCAGACTGTCAGCAAATCTCAACTCCGGCCAGCTGCATGTCGACGAAATTCTGCCGGACAATACCGGAGAAACATCGGCTGCCGCCAGCCTGAATCAGCCGCTTGATATTGGCGGACTCGGCGCGATCGATCTGGATGTCGAGCTCCGGGTCCGACGGCTCGAAGGTCTGGCAAAACCGATGCAGGACATCCTATTGGCCGCACATGCCGATAGTCAGACCCTGACACTGGCGCCGCTCCAGGGGACGATTGAGGGTGCGCGCCTCGACGCACGTGCTCAACTGCCATGGGGTGATCGCCTCGCGGCCCTGGGAAAGAACGGTGTCAGTATTACGCAACTTGTGCAGCATGCCGATTTTACGTTGCACGCGCAGGCGCCGGACGGAAAGCTGCACTACCAGACCGATGTCACGGGACACCCGGTCACCCTGGCACTCGGCGCATTCGAGGCCAGTGCCCGTCCGGGCAAGGCATTGCGATTCAACGCAACGGCCGCGCTTGATGGCAAACCAGTCCAGGTGAACCTGCAGGCAGAACCACTTGCTGAGCTGCTGCAACGACCCGACGGGCCGTGGCAAGACCTGGCCCTGGAGGTTCAGGGAGGCGATATCCGCCTTCAGGCGAGCGGCAGCGTTAAACGTCCGTTCGAGGCCAGGGGATTCGATATCCAGTACGCGCTGCAAGGCGCTGAAATCGAGACCCTGCTGCCGCTATTCAACGTCATACTGACACTTGAGGGGGCCTATACCCTCGCCGGCCACTTCTCCGATCTGCCTGACCGGGTCATTTTAGATGAGCTAAAGATCAATGCCGGTAAAAGCGATATCGGCGGCCGCATCAGCGTCTACCGGGGGGAACAGCGGCCGAGGGTGGTCGCAAACCTCCACTCGGAGCAAATCTATCTCGGTGAACTCCTGGCCGTCAGCGAGACGGAGCCTGTATCCGAGACAAAGCCGGTATCCGGGGCGGAGCATCGTGTAGTCCCGGACTACAACCTGCCCGTCGAGCGCATGCGTGAAATTGATGGCGAGCTGCATTTCAGGAGCAAGCGCCTGCGAACGCCTGAGGGGGACCTGGGCGACATCAGCTTCAGTGCCACACTGCAGGACGGTGTGTTCCGGCTCGATCCCTTCAGGGTGCGCGGCTGGGGGGGGGGCCTGATCGAATCCGATGGAACGATTGACGCCTCGCAGGATCCGCCAGCGATTGCATTTCAGTGGACCGCCCGACAGCTCAATTACGGCTTACTGCTGGAACAGGCCGGCTTTGCCGAGACCGTGGAAGGCACGCTCGATATCACCTTGCGTCTTTCAGGTAGCGGGCGCACCCGTCACGAATTTCTGAGCGATGCCAGCGGGCAACTCATCATTGTCGGAGAGGAAGGAAAATTCGGCAGCCGCCGGCTCGACCTGTGGGGTTCGGATCTGGTGACTACCATGTTATCCAGGGGATGGCGCAGGGATGACGTGACCGACCTCAACTGCCTGGTGGCTCGTGTCCATATTGAAGACGGCATGGCCAGCAGCGACGACTTACTGGTCGATACGCAGCGAATAACCATTGGCGCAGCCGGGACCCTGGATCTCGAGAGTGAGGAACTGAACCTGGTGTTTGCCCCAAGGCCCAAGCGAGCCAGCCTGGTAAGCCTGGCCAACCCCGTGCATCTCACCGGAACAATGGCAGCACCCGAGGTTGACGTGACGGTGTTGCCAAACAACCGGTTGGCCACGACAGGAACCGGGCTGATGGCAGGTCTGGTCAACCCGGCGGCCCTGCTGTTCACCTTCAGTCGAACCGGATCGGGACAGGCCAATCCTTGCGCGGCTGCGGTCGAGGAAGCCATGGTGATGAAAGGCAGGGCAGATGAACTCGAAGCCGCCCCGGCCACACCATCACCCAAACGGTTTTCGTTTCTGCCCGGATGCACCCCGTCCAGGCAAAGCCCCGTGCATTAGGTAGTTACCAGAATACGAATATAGCATCCCCTCCCTCTGAGGGGGAGGGAGTAAATGGAACAGCAGTAATGCCTTATAGAAATATTTCCGTGTTCTTCCGTGGATTCCGTGGCAACAATATCTGTCT
Source organism: Arenicellales bacterium (assembly GCA_964196385.1). Classification (GTDB taxonomy): domain Bacteria; phylum Pseudomonadota; class Gammaproteobacteria; order Arenicellales; family JAANXG01; genus JAHEKE01. The sequence continues at coordinate 1,298 of CAXMTM010000039.1, read as the reverse complement.
TTTACCAAACCGAAATCGCAAGATCTTTCAATTGGCAACCTGGAGTTCCCGCAGCCTCGTATAAAGCATGCGAACCAGGTCGTATTCAAAAGGTGAGCCGGTTTCATGATAACGGAACCCGATTCGGTAGCGGGTGTCGATGGCATTAAGCAAGACCAGCGCCAGTTCCTCCTCTGATTTAAGATCTACCATCGCATCCAGGATTGCCGCTTCAATGTACCAGTCCACGCCGAGGCCGATCCCATCCCGGACCGAGGACGGTCCCAGCAGCGGGAGTACCAGGAAGGGTCCCTGCCCTGCTCCCCAAACTCCAAGGGTTTGCCCGAAGTCCTCGTTTTGTTGCGGTAGATCTATCCGGGTAGCCACATCAATAAACCCCAGAAGACCAACGGTGGTGTTAACGACGAAACGGGCAGAGGTACTCGCAGCCTTCTGGCCCTTCAACTGCAGGACTGAATTTACAAAATTACGGATGTCACGCAAGTTGGAGAAAAAGTTCGATATACCGGTTCGTACGAATTTCGGTGTAACAGTTTCGTACCCCCCCACGACAGGCAGGAATACATGTCTGTCGAAAAGCGCATTGAATTTGTAAACCCGACGGTTGAATCCTTCCCAGGGATCATAGATCTGGATTGGATAAGTAGCAGTCTTGTCCGGAAGTTCATCACTCTCAATACGTGGTGGCGGCGCATTCGGATCCACCTTTGGCACAGTGCTACAGCCGGTAATAAACACCAGCAGCAGACATACACTACCGGCCAGCACCCGTATTGAATGTTTTGTCATTCGATCGGTCCCCAGCCTAGTCCCTGAAGAAGGCCGTCATGTCCTCGACGGTGTCGGGAAAGGCCAGATTTCCACAGTGCCCACCCCGCGGATAAATCGTCGCGCGAGTACCGAAGAGTTCGCGCAGATAATCAAGCTCACCCGGTGCAAGAATGATTTCGTCTGCATTCGTTATCATGCCAATGTGATCAGCAGCTGAAAGATAGGGCTCAATCTCCTTTAAGCTCGAGAGCGCGATCAGCCTGTCGCGGTTCAGGCCAGTATCGCGTGCGCTAAAGTACGGCACCATTATCCCGTCCAGATAGTTTGCAAATGTAGTGCGAAAGCCCGTGATGGCGAAGGGTGTCAGGGAGGTCGGTGTACTGAGCCGGGTATTCTTGCGTACCAGATAACCGGCATTGGACATAACGTCGGAGGTGAATGCCATACTTGTCGATAAGAAGCGGAACGCCAGACCGATAAGACCCTTGATGGCTTCCTCGTCGGGGGTGAGCTGCTGGTAAGCGGTG
>CAXMTM010000038.1:0-4667 GCA_964196385.1 Arenicellales bacterium | reverse complement strand
TAATCATCGACCGCACGGGCACACTGCCTTCCTTCATGGATGGCCCATACCACCAGTGACTGACCACGCCGCATATCGCCGGCCGAGAAAACATTGTTTACTGAAGTACGGTAATCCACCGAATTCGCCATCACGTTTCGGTTTGCGTCGAGTTCGAGGCCCAGTTCTTGCAGCATGCCCTCGTAGACTGGATTGACAAAACCCATGGCCATCAGAACCAGATCCGCTTTCAGGGTGAACCCACTTTCGGGCATTTCATGCATATGCCAGCGACCATCGCCGCCCCGGGTCCATTCCAGGCGCACCAGTTTCAGGCCGGCGACTTCACCGTTTTCACCGACGAACTCCTTCACGTTAACCGACCAATCGCGTTCGCACCCTTCTCCATGGGACGTCGACGTGCGCAGTTTCATCGGCCAGTCCGGCCAGGTCAGCAATTTATCCTCCTTTACAGGCGGCCTGGGCATCAACTCGATATTTGTGACCGACCGTGCTCCCTGGCGGACGGACACTCCTACGCAGTCGGATCCGGTATCGCCACCGCCTACTACCACGACGTGCCGGTCTCGAGCGTGAAATAACGCATCGTCATCAATCACTTCGTTGTCGATTCGCTTGTTCTGGCGGACCAGAAAATCCATGGCAAAAAACACCCTGCGAAGATCCCTTCCGGGCACCATCAGGTCCCGCGGCTTTTCTGCACCACCGGCCAGCACGAGGGCATCATAGTTCTGAGCCAGGGCCGCCGCGGACAAGTCCACGCCGACATGACGATTACCGTGAAACCTCACGCCCTCCGCCTGCATTTGCGCGATTCGCCTGTTGATCAATTGCTTGTTCAACTTAAAATCGGGAATACCATAACGCAGCAGGCCACCGATACGAGCGTTCTTTTCCAGCACCATGACTGTGTGTCCGGCACGGGCAAGTTGCTGGGCACAGGCCAGACCAGCGGGTCCCGAACCGACAACGGCGACCCGTTTTCCGCTGCGGTGTTTGGGAATCATTGGGCTGATGAGACGATCTTCCCAGCCTTTGTCCGCCAAAGCACGTTCGATGGTTTTGATGGTTACCGGTGAATCGGTAAGGTTGAGGGTACAGGCCGCTTCGCACGGCGCGGGGCATACTCGCCCGGTAAATTCCGGAAAATTATTTGTGGCATGCAGCAACTCCAGGGCATCGCCCCAATTCCCTTTATAGGCCAGATCGTTCCAATCCGGGATCAGGTTGTTGAGCGGACAGCCGCTGTGGCAAAACGGGATACCGCAATCCATGCAGCGCGCCCCTTGCTGCTGCAAATCTGGATCCGACAGGGGGATCACGAATTCGTTGGAATGATTGATTCTGCTGGCGACCGGTTCGTAGCTTATATCGTGTCGCTGGATGTCAATAAATCCGGTAGGTTTACCCATATTCAGGCACCGACATTCAAACTGGAATCGACCCGGTCGCCCGGCCGTGCCAACCCTTGCATCTGCTGCAGGGCGGTACGGTACTCGACGGGCATGACCTTGACGAATTTCGGCAGGTAGTTTTCCCAGTCGTCGAGAATCCGCTGTGCACGGGTGCTGGCAGTGTACCGCCGGTGCCTTTCGATCAGGGTTTTGAGTCGCAGCGAGTCATGACGGGTCATGTCCACCATCAGTTCTACAAGACCGTGGGTTTCCAGGTCGAGACCCTGATGGTCCATCGATTCCAGTGCGTCCGCCTCGTCCGCGATGGGCTCCAGTTCCACCATCGCCATATTGGTGCGGACCGGGAAATCTCCGGTTTCGTCCAGCACATAGGCGATCCCGCCGCTCATGCCGGCGGCGAAATTGCGGCCGGTTTTGCCCAGCACCACGACGACACCCCCGGTCATGTATTCGCAACCATGGTCACCTACCCCTTCGACCACCGCCGTGGCACCGGAATTTCGAACGGCAAAGCGCTCGCCGGCGACCCCCCCGAAGTAGCATTCACCGCAGATTGCGCCGTAAAGCACCGTGTTGCCGACGATAATATTTTCCTCGGCCGCGATACGGGATTGCTCGGCAGGGCGGATAACCAACCGCCCACCGGACAAGCCTTTACCGGCATAGTCGTTAGCGTCGCCGGTCAGGTCTATGCTGATACCGCGCGCCAAAAATGCTCCGAAGCTCTGCCCGCCGGTGCCGCTGCTCAGAATTCGGATGGTATCGTCAGCGAGCCCTTTGTGGCCATATCTGCGGGCAACCTCACCGGACAACATGGCGCCGAAGGTGCGGTTGACATTACGTACCTTTACATCATCGATCACCACCGAAGTACCTGCAGTAAGCGACGCTTCGGCTTTGCGAATGAGATCGTGGTCAAGCGCACCGTCCAGGCCATGATTCTGTCGCTGGCAGTTGTATATGGCAACTTCAGGCGGGGCCTCGGGCTGGTGTAAGAGCCGTGTAAAATCCAGTCCCCGTGCCTTGTGATGTGTAATCGCCTGCTGCATGTTGAGCCGGCTTGATCGCCCGGTCATCTCCTGCATGGTACGAAATCCCAGTTTGGCCATGAGCTCCCGGACTTCCTCTGCCACAAACAGCATGAAGTTCATCACGTGCTCCGGTTCACCGGTAAACCGCTTGCGCAACTCCGGGTCCTGGGTGGCGATGCCCACCGGGCAAGTGTTCAAATGACATTTGCGCATCATCAAACAGCCCATTGCCATCAATGCAGCGGTGGCGAACCCGAACTCATCGGCACCCAGCAACGCACCTATGACGACGTCCCGCCCGGTACGAAGACCACCGTCGACCTGCACCGCAATCCGGCCCCGCAGATCGTTATTGACCAGGGTCTGATGTGTTTCCGCCAGGCCAATCTCCCACGCCGAGCCGGCGTGGTAAATGGAGGTCAGCGGGCTGGCGCCGGTACCGCCGTCATCTCCGGAGATGGTGACGTGATCGGCGTGGGCCTTGGACACCCCGGCGGCAACCGTGCCGACCCCGACCTCCGACACGAGTTTGACGCTGATGCGGGCATCGGGATTGACATTCTTCAGATCATGTATGAGCTGCGCCAGATCCTCGATGGAGTAGATATCGTGGTGCGGAGGCGGCGAAATCAACCCCACACCAGGCGTCGAGTTTCGCACCCGGGCAATCCATTCGTTGACTTTGTGGCCGGGAAGTTGACCACCCTCTCCGGGTTTGGCGCCTTGCGCCATCTTGATCTGGATATCATCGGCATTGACCAGATACTCCGTGCTGACACCAAATCGCCCTGAGGCAACTTGTTTTATCGCTGATCGCATCGAATCCCCGTCGGCGCGGGGCACATAGCGATCGGCAACTTCGCCACCCTCGCCGGTATTCGACTTACCACCCAGCCGGTTCATCGCAACCGCCAGCGTGGTGTGTGCTTCCCACGAGATCGAACCGAATGACATCGCCCCTGTGGAGAATCGTTTGACTATATTTTCCGCAGGCTCGACCTCGTGCAGCGGGATCGGCTCATCGGCGAACTCGAACTCGAACAATCCACGCAGGTTCTTGAGGTGCCTGGTCTGATCGTCGATTTGCTGACTGAACTGTTTGAAATTCCGGTAATCGCCGGTGCGCACCGCACGCTGCAAAGCGGATATGGAATCCGGCGTCCACTGATGGACTTCTCCGCGTCGTCTATAGGCGATCTCACCACCTTCTTCCAGCGCACTGCCGGCCCCCGGCGTCTTGTTGAATGCTGCGCGGTGGCGCCGCACGGTTTCTTCGGCCACCTGCGCCAGTCCGATGCCCTCGATCACGCTGTCGGTGCCGGTGAAATAGCGTTCGACAAACTCGCTGGAAAGACCGACAGCATCAAATTTCTGTGCGCCACAGTAGGATTGGTATGTGGAAATCCCCATCTTCGACATCACTTTCAAAATGCCTTTGTTGACCGCTTTGATATAACGCTTGTGCAGTTCAGACTCGGTAATAGCGACACCGGTTTCATTGCCCGTTTCGTCCCGCATTTTTGAAAGCGTGTCAAAAGCCAGGTAAGGATTGATGGCTTCCGCGCCGTACCCGGCAAGGCAGCAGAAATCGTGGACCTTGCATGCCTCCCCTGTTTCGATCACCAGCCCCATTTCGGTACGCAACCCGGTTTGCAGCAGATGATGGTGCACCGTCGAGGTGGCGAGCAGCGCCGGAATGGCGATGCGGTCGGCGTCCATGCCGCGGTCGGTAAGTATCAGGATGTTATACAGGCCCCTGACCGCCTGCTCCGCCTCGGCGCATACCCCCTCCAGCGCCGCTTCCATTCCACCCGCTCCCTGACTCGCCGGGTAGCAGATGGAAACCCTGCGGGTGCGGAACGCGTCCCCGGAATTGTCTTCAACGCGCCGGATTCGTTCCAGATCCATATCCGTCAGGATGGGCTGGTGCACCTCGAGCCGCATATGGCTGCCGCCGGTATTCAGATCCAGCAGGTTCGGTCGCGGGCCGACATATGAAACCAGGGACATTACCAGTTCTTCACGGATGGGGTCGATTGGCGGATTGGTGACCTGGGCGAAATTCTGCTTGAAATAGTCGTAAAGCATTTTCGGCTGATCCGAGAGCACCGCCGGCGGCGTATCCCTGCCCATCGCTCCGACCGGGTCCATGCCGCTGGTCGCCATCGGCTTCAGAAAAAACTTGATATCTTCCTGCGTGTAACCGAATGCCCGCTGCCGC
>CAXMTM010000037.1:0-2349 GCA_964196385.1 Arenicellales bacterium | reverse complement strand
AGGTTCGGTTTCGAGGTCGAGGTCGAAGGCGATGGCTTCCGGGTCGGCGGCGAGTCAGTAAAGGTGCTGTCCGAGCGCGACCCGGCTAATCTTCCCTGGCAAGAACTGGGCGTAGATGTCGTTATGGAATGTACGGGCTTTTTCGCAAGCAAGGAAAAGGCCAGCGCTCATCTGCAAGCGGGCGCCAGGAAGGTCATCATTTCCGCTCCGGGTGGGAAGGATGTTGACGCTACCATTGTATACGGGGTCAATCACAATATACTCAAGGCGACGGACACGGTCATCTCCAATGCGTCGTGCACTACCAATTGTCTCGCTCCCCTGGTCAAGGTCCTGCATGACGGCATCGGCGTGTTGGCTGGCGTCATGAATACCATACACTCATATACCAACGACCAGGTATTGACCGACGTTTATCATTCCGATCTGCGCCGTGCCAGATCGGCGACGCACTCCATGATCCCTACCAAGACCGGTGCCGCGGCGGCGGTTGGACTGGTATTGCCGGAACTGGACGGCTTGCTCGACGGATTTTCCGTGCGGGTCCCGACCATCAACGTGTCTTTGGTCGACCTGACGTTCCAGGCGGCACGGGATACTTCCGTAGAAGAGGTGCATGAACTGATGAGAAGCGCATCGGATGGCGATCTAAAAGGAATTCTGGAATTCAACGATAAACCGCTGGTTTCCATTGATTTCAATCACAACCCGGCGTCTGCGATCTACGATGCGTCCATGACCCGGGTGGTCAATAACCGGACCGTCAAAGCCTGCGCCTGGTACGATAATGAGTGGGGCTTCTCAAACCGCATGCTGGATACGTGCAAAGTGTTGATGGCGGCGTAAATCAAGCAGGCCATTGCCGCCACCTTGTGACGTGTTTATGAAACGAATGACCGACCTTGATCTTGCCGGTAAACGGGTGCTGATCCGGCAGGATCTCAATGTCCCCGTAAAAGACGGGAGAGTCACCAGCGACGCTCGTATACGTGCGTCTGTTCCCACCATAGAGCAGGCCCGCAGGGCGGGCGCTGGAGTGATGCTGATGTCACATCTGGGCCGGCCCGATGAGGGTGAATACGCAGATCGGTTCTCGTTGCAACCCGTTGCGACTCACCTGTCCGATTTACTCGGTTGCGAGGTCGAACTGGTAAAGGATTACTCCCGGGGTGTCGGTGAACTACGCGATGGCCAGGTCGTATTACTGGAAAACGTCAGGTTCAATGCCGGTGAGAAGGCGGATGACGAGGATCTTGCACGTCGATATGCGGCGCTGTGTGACATATTTGTCATGGATGCATTCGGCACCGCACACCGTGCACAGGCCAGCACACATGGTGTAATCAAATACGCCCCGGTGGCATGCGCCGGTCCACTGCTGGCGGCTGAACTGGACGCCCTGGGCAAGGCTCTTCTGGAACCGCTGCGTCCGATGGTGGCCGTGGTGGGTGGGTCCAAGGTGTCGACCAAGCTCAGCGTTATGCATTCTTTGTCTGAACTCGTCGACCAGTTGATCCCCGGGGGAGGCATAGCGAATACTTTTATCGCGGCCGCCGGGTTCGAAGTCGGGAAATCTCTGTACGAAGAAGATTTTCTGGCCCAGGCCGAAGCCTTGATCGCTGCGGTCCGGGACAAAGGCGGAGAGATCCCCATTCCGTCGGACGTGGTGGTCGCTACCGAATTTTCCGAGACTGCCCGGGGCACCGTGAAACCGGTGGGTGGGGTTGGATCAGAAGAAATGATCCTCGATATCGGCCCGGACACGGCCCGGCGTTACGCTGAAATTCTGGACACCGCGGGCACCATCGTTTGGAATGGCCCGGTAGGCGTGTTCGAGTTCGATCAGTTCGGCTCGGGCACCGAGGCCGTCAGCCATGCCATTGCCAACAGCCAGGCTTTCTCTATTGCGGGCGGCGGGGACACACTGGCCGCGGTGGATAAGTACGGTGTGGCGGACAAGGTCTCCTATATATCTACCGGTGGCGGGGCTTTCCTTGAGTTTCTGGAAGGCAAGACGCTGCCTGCGGTGGCCATGCTGGAACAAAGAAACAGACATTAACAACCAACCAAGCGCAACTATCAGATGCTTCGACGAACTAAAATTGTGGCTACCGTCGGCCCGGCCACGGATGATTTGGACATCATGGATGAATTGATCTCATCCGGCATGGATGTGGCGAGGGTCAATTTTTCCCACGGTGATTTCGAAACCCACGAGCAACGCGTAAAAATCATTCGCGAGCGCACCAGGGCCCAGGACCGACACGTGGGGATCATGGTCGATCTGCAAGGACCCAAGATCAGGATCGAGGGGTTTAAACAGGGTTCCGTTGAACTGCAAGACGATCA
>CAXMTM010000036.1:0-1740 GCA_964196385.1 Arenicellales bacterium | reverse complement strand
GCTATCTGCCGGAATTTACCGAGATGCGAGTCTATGTTGGAGAAAATGGCGATAAGGGACGCCCCGAAACGCGGCCAGCTATTCGGCCGATCACAATCGAGGACCTGCTCACCCATACGGCGGGGCTCAGCTACGACGACGTCACCGCCGCCGGTGTGCCCAAACTCTACGCCGAGGCAGACCTGTGGTCGGCAGACAGCCTGGCGGATTTTACATCCAAAGTCGCCGCGCTGCCGCTTGCCTTCGAGCCAGGCTCGCGCTGGCATTACAGCGTGGCAAATGATGTATTGGGCAGACTGGTCGAGGTGGTCGCTGGTCAACCATTCGATAAGTTTCTCGAGGCGCGCATACTCGGGCCGCTGAAAATGAACGACACGGCATTTTATGTACCGGAGGTCAAACTTGATCGTTTCGCGTCGGAGTATCGGCGTGATGGCAGTGGTATGCGCTTGATCGAGACGCCAAAGGAGAGCGAGTATCGCAACCCGGAACCGGTGCCATTCGGCGGGAGCGGACTCGTATCCACCGCAACCGATTACATGCGGTTCGCACAAATGCTGCTTAACGGCGGCGAACTGGACGGCGTGAGGCTATTGGGAACCAAGACCGTCGAACTCATGATGATGGACCACCTCGGGCCCGGCTTTGAAAGCCCGCGATTAAACGATAGCTGGATCGGCCGGACGGAAAACAGAAGCGGCGACATGCACCTTGGCTTTGGCTACGGATTCGGCGGCTATGTGATCACCGATGTGGCGCAGAACGACGTCCCCGGCTCAGTGGGCACTTACGCATGGGGTGGCGGGGCCAGCACTTACTTTTTCATCGACCCGCAGGAAGAATTGATCGGCTTGTTTTTCACCCAGCTGGAACCCTCGGACAGCTACCCACTACGCTCCCAGTTTCGCGGTCTCGTTTATCAGGCGATTGTGGATTGAATCTGATCTGCTGTTTTCAGAATCGATTGTGTTTGTAATCATCAAAGGCCTGCATGATTTCTTCTTTCGTATTCATCACGAAGGGCCCGCCACGGGCAACAGGCTCGTGCAGTGGCTGGGCTGCCACCAGTAAGAATCTTGCCCCTTCAGCGCCTGCGGCCAGCCGTATGGTTTGGCCTTCGCCGAGCACGCCGAGGATGCGCCGGCTTAGAATTTTTGCCTGGGCGCCGACAGAGAGTTCTCCATCTATTACGAACACAAAAGCGTTATCGTTCCCGGCGACTTTCTGCTCGAAAGACTCGCCGGCGGGTAGTGACACGTCCAGGTAAGTGGGGTTCACGTGGCTGTTGTGTACTGGCCCTTCTGTTCCCAGGCGGGTTACCCCGGAGATGACCCGAACCTCGGCGCCATTCTCATGTTTTTCCAGGGGCACGCCAGCTGGTGGAAACTCCTGGTAGGCGGGTTCCGACATCTTCATGTCTGCGGGCAGGTTCACCCACAGCTGGAAGCCCATCAACAGGCCATTCTCCTGCTCGGGCATTTCCGAATGGACGATGCCACGGCCAGCCGTCATCCACTGCACTCCGCCGGGTTCGATCACGCCTTCATTGCCGGCGCTGTCTTTGTGCCGCATGCGGCCGGCGAGCAGGTAGGTGACCGTTTCGAAGCCGCGGTGCGGATGGCTGGGAAAACCACCGATGTAATCCTGTGGCTGATCTGATTCGAAGGCGTCCAGCAGCAGGAACGGATCCAGCAGCTTGAACTCCGATGTGCCGATGATGCGGGTCATTTTGACCCCATC
>CAXMTM010000035.1:0-8754 GCA_964196385.1 Arenicellales bacterium | reverse complement strand
GCATCGAAGGGCGGTATCGTTGCGCTAACCATTCAGGCTGCACGGGATCTGTCCGGCAAGGGCATACGTGTCGTCACCATCGCCCCGGGGTTCATAGCAACACCGATGTTGCTGGGCATGCCGGCGGACGTGCAGGAAAGCCTGGCCCGGCAGACACCGTTCCCCAAGCGCTTTGGCCGACCCGACGAATTCAGCAGGCTGGCCCTGCATATCATCGACAATCAGATGATAAACGGCGAAGTCATCCGCCTTGACGGCGCAGCAAGAATGCAGGCCCGCTAGTCGGGCCAGAGGCGCTGTACTACCTCGCTGCCCGGTGCGTAGGCGTGGCAGGTGCCCACCAGACTGTTGATTCTTGCGGCATTGCCGTTGTCTTTCTTTGATTTGATCGGCACGATAGTCTGGATCGCGGTGGTAGCCATGGGCCCGAGCAGTTCCCGCAAGTGAGTGCAGCCGAACGACCCTCCGACCAGCTTTGCCACTTCCTTTTGAAAGCCCGGCCCGATTTTGATGTTTCTGATTTTGGAAAAATTGGCAACGGCACCGGGGCAGATGTTGAACGGAGCATATTCGGTGGAAGCTTCCGTGGCATGGATCATCAGGTCATCGTCAACGGTGATACGCAGCCACATTTCGTGCACCGGTTCTCCGGCCGGCACCGGGCCGCGGTCCATGTTCGAAAAGTCATAGCTTTTGGTGTCCGTGAGGTGGCCTTCTATATCCCACAGTCCGTCATTACGACGGTAGCCATTGCAGCTTACTTTACGTTCGTGTATGAGTTCACGTCTGGAATTGCTTGCGGATAAGGGCATCCGTAAATACCACCTTGAAAGAGCCCTAGTATACATTAGCCTTTTGCCGGCAATGCGGGCTGGCCCGCATTGTGGGAAATGCAGGTTAGACGTGCTTTTTCAGGTGATCCGCCAACCTCAGCGCCAGGGCAACGAGAGTCAGGGTCGGGTTGTTGCATCCCGCGGTGGGGAACACCGAACTGCCTGCAATGTACAGATTGTCGATGCCGTGAACACGGCAATCCGCATTCACCACACCGAGGTCAGGGCGCCGGTGCATCCTGGTGGTGCCGATGTGGTGGCCACTCACTCCAAAACCCGGGGGCCACCCATTTTTTCCGGATGGGCGTATCCTCATTCGGCCCAGGCCGATGCGCCCGACTTCCATGGCCAGCACTTCCACCCCCCTGTTGAATGATTTGAGAGCCAGGGCCCCCGGCCTCCAGCTGAGGTCCACCTGCCTTATGCCCAGACGGTCCGGCTGGGCTGCCAGGGTCACCCTGCTTTCGGGGTCGGGAGTTGGTTCGACACGGCAGTGCAGACTCAATGTACCGATCGGGTCTGCATCGTCCGTCATCCTGTGATAGACCGCGTCCGCAACGTCATCCAGATCGGCAATGACGTTGCCAATATGGGTTCCCAGGTCATCCGGGAGTTCCCACTCGCGAGCATACTTGAGAATTTCACTGGCAGACCGTTCGCCCTCGGAGCGAGACAATCTGGCGCCCAGGTTAAAGTAGATGTTGGACAACTCCTCACCCGCCAGCAGTTCCGGCGACAAAGTTACTACTGCTTTGACGAAGGCGTTTCTGATGGTCTCGCCACGGTAGAGTTGAACCAGGGTAAAACGATCCGACAACACGATATTACCTATCCCCCCGTGTGGATGTTCCATGAAGAATCGGCCAACCAGATCGTACCCGTTTCCCAGGCCGCCTCGCTGAACGCGGTCCGAGGCGAGTAAAAGGCGCGCGTTTTCGATACCTCCGGTGGCAAGAATATAGGTCTTGGCCACGACCCTGAATGAAGTGCCGGTGAGGCAAAGGCAGCGCAGACCGGATATATGCGATGCACTGTCATTGCTCTCGATATCCACCAGGTTTCCGTGATGGTATATGCTCAGGTTGGATACCCTGTCCAGTTCATCCCGGTAAGCAGTGCCGAACCTCAGGGGCTTGCTTTTGTGCTTGATGCCGGTAAGGAGTTTCCCCGGGTCGAATTGAAAAGTGCGCAGTTTGCCCGGGTTTGACCACGATTCAATGTCATAGTCAAAAGCCTGCAGGCCGCACACGGCCTGGGCCCGCTCGTAGTAGGGTATCAGTGTATGTCGTTTAAAAGGCCAGCCGCTGTAGGGCAGCCACGGGCGCTCGAGAAAATCGGCTTCGTCCAGCGGCCGGCAGTTACCGGCCCAGTGGTTGGTCGATCCGCCGAAATAGCGTAGCCGCATGCTGTCCAGCGAACGGTAGGGAAAACCTGTGACCGTACCCTCGTACAGTGATTGGGATTCTTCTTCCTGCTCAAAGCCGCCACTTTCTATGACGGCGACCTTTGCGGCGTGGCCGGCAAACTCCCGGGCCAGAGCGATCCCGGCCGCGCCGGCACCCACGATACACAGATCGGTTTCGATCAGGGAGCCATCGGTCAGTTGTCGACAGTCTACAAACATGGTTGACGCAGGCGATTATCAGGACGCTGATGTCACCGCAACGAGAGCGCATACGGATGCTTCCGTTTGTGACAGGACCCAGCCACCAACCAGAACCGTGCGGCCGTGTGTGAAGTCATTACGGATCTGGTCGCATAACGCCGCCCTTGTTTCGCCGAGGGTTGAATAGGGGCCCCCACCGGCAGCAATGATTGAGTTTGCTACCGACCCGGGGTCTATTGCTGTCCCGGATTGCGACAGGTAAGCTCCGCCAATTTCAGCCGCGCTGGCTTGATTCGATATCAGGTCGGTAAGGTCACCGACCACATTTTCTGCTTTATCTCGAGTGAGTTTTCCGCTCGCCGTTTTAATGCTTGCAAAGCCGGGGAACAAGGTGGCGGATGCCCCGAGGCAAGTAAACACGCGAATTAAATCCCGCCTGGATACGATATTTCCGATCACGACAGGTTGTCCAGATTTCTCGCCTGTTCGCGCAGTTTGAATTTCTGGATCTTTCCGGTGGAGGTTTTTGGAAGCTCAGTGAAGACCACGGTCTTGGGGCACTTGTAGTGCGCCAGATTATCACGGCAGAACTGGATGATCTCCTCTTCCGTCGCCTGGGCCCCGGTATGCAAAGTGACGAACGCACAGGGGGTCTCACCCCATTTGTCGTCGGGCCGGGCCACCACCGCCGCGGCCTCAACGCCGGGGAATCTGTACAAGGCATCTTCTACTTCTATGGATGATATATTTTCCCCGCCTGAAATGATGATGTCCTTGGACCGGTCCTTGAGCTGGATATAGTTGTCCGGGTGCATGACGCCCAGATCGCCCGAGTGGAACCATCCGTCCGATAGTGCGCCTTCCGTGGAGTCCGCATTGCCCAGGTAGCCCTTCATCACTATGTTCCCGCGGAACATCACCTCGCCGATGGTTGCGCCGTCGCGCGGGACGGGTTGCATGGTCTGCGGGTCGATGACATCGATGCCCTCCAGCATGTGATAGGTGACGCCCTGCCTCGATTTCTGCCGTGCCCGGTCTGCCGTGGACAGTTCGTTCCAACGCTCCTTCCATGCACACATCACGGCCGGGCCGTAGGTCTCCGTAAGACCGTAAACGTGGGTTACATCGAAACCCTCTTCTTCCATCGCTGCCAGCACGGAGGCGGGTGGCGGTGCCGCCGCCGTCATTGCGTGCACCTGATGATCGAGTGCCCTGCGCTCTTCCCGGGGAGCATTGATCACCATGCCCAGAACGATGGGGGCGCCACAGAAATGGGTCACACCCTGTTCGGCGATGGCCTTGTAGATGTTGGCGCCGCTGACCTTGCGCAGGCACACGTTGGTACCGGCGACCGCGGCAATTGTCCACGGGAAGCACCAGCCATTGCAGTGGAACATGGGCAGTGTCCACAGGTAGATGGGGTGGTGGCCCATGTTCCAGCCGATAATGTTGCTGGTTGCATTGAGGTATGCGCCGCGGTGATGATAAACGACCCCCTTGGGGTCACCGGTGGTGCCGGAGGTATAGTTGAGGGAGATGGCCTGCCATTCGTCCCGCGGCAGGGACCAGGCGAACTCCGCATCACCTTCGCTGATGAATGATTCATATTCGACTTCTCCAATAAACTCACCCTCGGCGTCCGCGTCGTCCACATCGATAACAATGGGGGCCGCCTTGCAAAGGCCCAGTGCCGAACTGGCAGTGGCATGAAATTCCTTGTCGGTAAGCAGCACTTTGGCTTCACCGTGGTCGAGTATGTAGGCGACGGTGGCCGGGTCCAGGCGGGTGTTGATGGTATTGAGCACGGCCCCCGCCATGGCCACCCCGAAGTGGGCCTCGTACATTGCCGGTGTGTTGGCTACCAGTACCGCTACCGTGTCGCTGGCGCCAACTCCCCGTTGCGCCAGCGCCGAGGCCAACTGCCGGCACCGCCCATAGGTTTGTGCCCAGGTAAATCGCCTGTGCCCATGGATGATGGATGTGTACTCCGGGTAGACCGACGCCGTGCGCTGTATGAAACTGAGCGGGGACAGCGGTGTAAAATTTGCGGTGCGTTTGTCCAGGCCGCTGGCGTAGGGACCGCTATCCACGGGTTCGTTCACATCGTACTCCTTCATTGCAAAGTGCGTTTGGGTCGGTGATACCAAAGCATACAAAAATCTTTTTATGTCGATCCGTTCCAGTAATATGCCTGATATTGTAGCCTGTAAGTTTGAATCGAGTAATATTCGGTCATATTATGTCCATCGATATTGAACAGTGGCTGCGAACACTCGGCCTGGAAGGCTATGCTTCTGTTTTCGCCGAGCAACAGATCGACAGCGACGTTCTTGACGAGTTGACGGATGTCGATCTCAGGGAACTCGGCATTCCCCTCGGTCCTCGTAAAAAACTGCTCAAAGCAATCAGGGCTTTGCCCCCCATGGCATCCAATGCCATGGATACCGACCCGACCCGACTACTACAACCAGTCCAATCTGCCAGCGGGCCCGCCCAGGCTGTCTGGGAACGCACCCCGGGTGAGTTGAAACCGGTGACACTGTTGTTCACGGATATTTCAGGGTCGACGTCGCTGACCGAAAAGCTTGATTCAGAGCGAACACATGAACTGCTTTACGGGGTGACGCAGAAAATGTGCGAGGCAATCGAAAGCCACGGTGGTACGGTGTGCCGATTCATGGGGGATGGTGTAATGGCCATGTTCGGCGCGCCGGTTGCCAGTGAACTCCATGCAGTGAACGCGTGCACCGCGGCACTTGCCATGCAACAGGCCATGGCTCATTACAGCGACGAAGCCGTAGATGCTCATGCGGCCCGGCTTAACATTCGCGTCGGATTGCACTCCGGCGAAGTGGTGGTGCTGACGGTAGGCGAGGGAGACACGAGAGAGTACGACGCCTCAGGACCGACGGTGCCGATCGCGGCCCGGATGGAACAAGTAGCCAGGCCCGGCGAGATCTACATCACGGAAGCCACGCGCCTGCTCGCCGGTGGTCGCATAGATGTGCGGACACTGAAGCCGGTATCCGTCAAGGGTATTTCGGAACCGGTGACGGCGTTTGTCCTGCAGGGGATGAGGTCCCGGGAAGACAGCGAGAGATCCACCAGCCAGACTCCTTTTGTCGGACGACGGGCCGAACTCGGTCAGTTCCGGGGCATTTTGGAGGCCTGTGTCGACGATGGACAAGGCGAAACAATTTACATTCGTGGAGAACCCGGGATCGGCAAGACGCGTCTGGCAGGCGAATTCAAACGGATTGCAACGGCGAAGGGGATGGCTTGCCACCGGGGGTTGGTACTGGATTTCGGGGTGGGCAAGGGCCAGGACGCGATTCGGGTCCTGGTGCGCAGCTTGCTGGGCATCGCCCCGGGTGGAGGCGAGCCGCTGCGACAAGAGACCGCTGAAGCTACCGTAGCCCGTGGTGAGCTTAATATCGACCAGCGTGTCTATCTCAACGACCTGCTTGACCTGCCGCAGTCGACGGAGCTGCGCACCCTGTACGATGCGATGGACAACGCAACGCGCAACCGCGGCAAGCAGGCCGTAGTGTCGAGTCTGGTGACGGCGGTGAGCGCCAAAAAGCCCACTCTGATCATTGTGGAAGATATACATTGGGCAAGCCCGCTTACCCTGGCTCACATTGCCAACCTGTGCAGGGTGGTTTCCGGGTGCGAGGCTTTACTCATTATAACTTCGCGGGTTGAAGGAGATCCCCTGGACCGGGCCTGGCGAAGCACTACCGAAGGCAGCCCTTTGATTACCATTGATCTGAGTCCGCTACGAAAGCACGAGTCAATGGCATTGATCGGTGAGCACCTGGGGGCCGATGACTCCGTCGCCGAAGGGTGTGTCAAACGCGCGGCGGGCAACCCGTTATTTCTGGAGCAGTTGTTGCACAGTGCAACCAGGGGATCAATGGATACGCTGCCGGACTCGATACAGAGCATGGTACTGGCAAGGATCGACCGGTTGTCTGCCGGGAGCAAAAGGGCGATACAGGCCGCATCCGTGATCGGGCAACGGTTTTCTATCGACTGTCTGAGAACATTGCTGGCTGATCCGGTATACGAGTGCCTACACTTGATCACCGAGGGCCTGATTCGCAGGGATGGGGATGACCTGTTCTTTACCCATAATCTTATACGCGAAGGCGTATACGCGTCTCTGCTGAAACGCCAGCGTTGCGATTTTCATGCCCGGGCGGCAGCTTTTTTTGCGGACAACGATCTTGTCCCGCACGCAGAACACCTGGCCAGAGCGGAGGACCCGGGTGCGGCGCAAGCCTATCTGGATGCGGCACGCCTGCAGTCGTCTCTGTACCGCACTGAGGTGGCACTGGCCCTGATCGAACAGGCCCTGTTGCTGGATCCGACCAGTGCCGTCCGTTACGAGCTGACTTGTCTCAAGGGTGAGTTACTGCAACTTCAGGGGCAGACAAATGCCTCGATGACAGTGTGGCGGGATGCGGTATCCCTTGCTCAGGATGGACAACAACGCTGTGTCGCCTTGATGGGTGTAGCAGGCGGGCTCCGTATTTCCTCCGACTTTCGGCAAGCGCTGAAGGTGTTGGATGAAGCCGAGCTTGCTGCGGACGGGAAGATGTCGACGCTGATCAGTTCAAGACTACACAACCTGCGCGGCAATCTTCGCTTTCCGATCGGAGAAATAACACCGTGCCTGGAAAGCCACGAACTCGCTATGAAATTTGCCGGGGAGTCAGGTTCTGACGAGGCCAGGGCGAACGCCCTGAGCGGGCTTGCGGATGTGGCCTATCTGCAGGGACGAATGGTTTCGGCTCAACATTTCTTCGGTGAATGCGCCGCCCTTGCCCGCGAACATGGCTATGGTCGCATTGAGGTCACCAATGCCTTGATGCAGGGGTTCGCCTATGCCTACATGTTTGATCTGAGCCAGGTTCAGTCGATGATCACAAAGTCCCTGGAGATGGCCCGGCTGGTCGGTAACCGCAGGGCTGAAATCATGGCCCTGCGGGGCCAGATGATGTGCATCCGCCTGACCGGGCGCTGGACCGAAATGGGACCAGCCATTACCCAATTTCACGATTTAAACAAGTCATTGGGTATGAAGGTGTGGAACGGCTCCTGTGAAAATTCAGATGCGATCTACAAGTTTTCAATGGGTGAGTACCAGGCGGCGCGGGAGGCCGCTGCGAATGCGGTTGCCCTGGACAAGCAAAATGCGGTGCAGTTCAACCTGTGCCGTTCCCTGGGTTACCAGGCTCTCCTGCTCGACGACGAAGTTCAAACCCGGACAGTGTTGCAAGAGGGGGAGAGGTATCTGCACGAAGGAGTCGTAGGTCACAATTACTTGTGGTTCTACAGGGACGCCATATGGACTTGCTATCGATTGGGTGATTGGGATTTGGTCGAACGTTACGCCGACGCCCTCGAAGCCTATACCAGCGAAGAACCCCTGCCATGGAGCAACTATTATTGTGCCCAGGCCCGGACAATGTCTGCGCTGGCTAAAGAGCCACAGAACCGGACGGCATACGACCACTTGAAAGGCCTGCATGATCAGGCGCAAGAATCCGGATTCGATTTGGATGCCAGGGCCATGAAAACGATTAAGGAAGAACTGGACCGGGGAAACGCGCTTCGCTTCCCTGATCTGACTAGTGTGGTCTGCTAACGGGCTGTCGGGCCTGGCAAGAAACCAAGCGGTATCAGTGTTTCCAGGCCGGGTCACGCTTTTCGATAAAAGCGTCGATACCTTCCACCGTATCGGCGGCCATCATGTTCCGCGCCATGACGTCCGCGGCCAGGCTGTAAGCATCCGCCAGTTCCTTGTCTATCTGTTCGTAGAACATCCGTTTACCGGTGCGCACCGCCACCGCCGGGCGATCCGCGATATGCCTGGCCAGGTCATCGACCGCACGGTCCAGCCCGCCGGGTTCCTCCACCCGGTTGACCAGGCCGAGTCTGGCGGCGGTGTCCGCTGAGATAAAATCACCGGTCAACAGCATCTCCATAGCGTGTTTGCGCAGGATATTGCGGCTCAACGGCACGCCGGGTGTGGCGCAGAACAGACCAAGATTCACACCCGAGGTCGCGAAAGTAGCGCTGCTCGAGGCGACGGCCAGGTCCGCATGGGCAACCAGCTGACAACCCGCCGCGGTAGCGATACCGTGGACCCTGGCGATCACCGGTTGGGGGATAGCGGTCATGGTCAGCATCATGTCGCTGCATTTTTTGAACAGGTGCCGGTAGTACTCCAGGTCGGGCTGCGAGCGCATCTCTTTCAGATCGTGGCCGCCGCAAAAAGCCTTGCCGGCGCCTGCCACCACCACAACT
>CAXMTM010000034.1:0-7656 GCA_964196385.1 Arenicellales bacterium | reverse complement strand
ATCCTACAGCAGCGACATCGATGATCGCGGGGGTACTATCCGGGTCCACGGCATGAATTACCTGATCAAGAGGGCCCGGGACGATGACCGGCTCCTGATCGTAGATGATGTCTTCGATACGGGGCACACCATTGAAGCGGTGATCGGCTACATGCAGGACAAGGCCCGCCTCAATACACCCCGCGATATCCGCGTCGCGGTGCCCTACTATAAACCCGGCAGGAACCAGACGGGCCGTAAACCGGATTATTATCTGTATGAGACGGAACAATGGATCAAGTTTCCACATTCCCTGGAAGGTTTGACAAAGGAGGAAATCCGGCAAAACAGGCCCGAGATTTATAACGTGGTGAAAATGTGACAGATGCCCTAAGTCCGACAGGTTCCTATTGCGCTGAATGCGCGGCGTTTGTACCAGCTTGCCACTTCTGAAAAGGAACTGAGCACAGAGCCCAGCAACCAGTGAGTCCTGCCCAGTAGCATCAACTCGACCAGGGCGATGCGGATGGCTTCCGCCGAATCGACATGACGTGGAATATCCTCACCATTTCTTGTCAGGGTGAGCACCCGTGAGCCATAGCGCTGTTGAAATCGGCTGATTGTCGCCCGGGAGTCGCTGGCGACATAGAGACCGAGTCCATTAATACGGGTCATCGCCCGGTCTATAGCTTCAAAGAACGGTGCCTCGGTAATTTCGATGGACTTGTGGTAGCTCAGTTGCTCCCGGCCGGTTCGCAGGTGCACACCGAGCATTCGTTCACGGAACCTTTGCTCATTTACCCGCACTTCGGCAGCGACCGAATCGACCGGTATCAGGGCATGCAAATACGGCCGTATGGTATCACCAAACTCGCGTTGCATCGGTGACACGTCGGGGCGGTAGCTGAAGGCGACCCCGGTCCGAATCTCTATGACTGCTGTTCCCGGATCACTGATGCAGGACTGATCGATGATCATCTTTGCCCGAATCAACTGACCCATTTCAATGGATGTTTTTGTGCAGTTTTCCAGGCCCCGGGTATCGGTATTCAAGTCATTTTTAAATAGTTCGGAAAATTGTGCCGGCATAAAGTCGCCGCACTGCCAGGATAAGATCAACTCCATGCCGAGCTCCTGTGCGCACCACATACCGCAAGTCACTGCACGTATTCGATTGGCCAGTCCACCAACGGGATTTACTACGAGGAACTGGGCCATATTGTTAAAAACACGGAGGTTGTTGCCATCGTTGAGCATTCTACACGACAAACCTGGTGGTCCAGGAAAAGTGGCAATGTCAGCCCAAATATTTGGACGGGGAGGTATCGGGCTTTGTATTTCCAACATAAGCAAATAAAATGTGTGCTTCGGAAAAAACAAAGCCCTGCTATGAAAAGTGATAATTTCCGGTACCAGGATCAACGCATAGGATGGGTGGCGGCCAGACCAAAATCCACACTATCAGTACTCCAGGGAGTCAAACCATGATAAGAACCGGGGAACAATATTTAGAGTCCATCCGCGATGGTCGCGAAGTCTACGTCAATGGCGAGAAGGTTAAGGATGTGACGAACCATCCGATGTTCAAACCGCTGGTGGATATCCGGGCCCGGATATACGATATGGCTCATGATGCTGGTACGTCTGATCTGATGACTTATGAAGAGGATGGTGAAAAATTCGCCATTGGACTTAAGCTGCCATACTCACAGCAGGATTGGTGGAAGAAACGCCGCGCCACCGATGCCGTCTTCGAAGACGCGAAAGGGGTCATTACCCGCGTGGGAGACGAGACGGTAGGGGAAATGTGGTCCTTGTACGACGGCCAGGATGTTCTCAACGAAGTGGACCCCCAGTTTTCTGAAAACATCAAACGCCATATCGACACGGTGATCAAGGGAGATCCCTTTCACGTGTCAGCGAATACCGACCCGAAGGGGGACCGCTCAAAACCGCCCCAGGAACAAGACCCCGATTTTCTGCTCCACGTGGTCAAGGAAACCGATGCCGGTATCGTGGTCAGAGGGGCCAAGTATGAAACCGCGGCGCCCTACGCCAACCAGGCGTTCACCAAGCCCACCATCGCCAACTGGGGCTCTGACGCTTTGTCCGACTACGCAGTGGGGTTCATCTGTGACCTGGGTTCCCCGGGAATCAAGATGATCTGCCGTACCGGGTTTGCAGGCCGTGCGCCCATTGCGGATTACCCGCTGTCCAACCGTTTCGACGAGGTGGATGCCCTGGTGATTTTCGACAACGTGTTGATCCCCTGGGAGGATGTTCTGTTCTATCGTCACACCAGGGCGGCCACATTCATCCGCGCCACTCTCCACCGCTACTCCGCGTTTGCATTCGTGCAGCGCATATTGAAATTCGCCGATATGATGATCGGCGCGGCGTTGTTCAATGTGCGTCAGACGGGCCTGGAAAAGCAACAGGGGGTGCAGGAAAAACTGGCGCAACTGGCGGTATACCGGGAAGGCATCAACGCTCACCTGACCTCCGCCATCACTCTGGCCGAGCAGAGCCCGGGTGGCCTGCTCATGCCCAATCCATCTCTGCTCTATACCGGCCGTGTTCATGCCTGCTCGAATTTGCCGGCAATGATGCACATGGCACGCGAGCTCTGTGGTGGCCAGATCTGCGTGACGCCCGATGCAGCGGCTTTCAACGACCCCGAGTCGGGTAAATGGCTGCAAAAGTTCTATTCGATCAACGAGCAGTGGGTCGCCGATGACCGCCGCAAGCTGCTCGCGTTTGCACGCGATCTGCTGAATTCGGATTACGCCGGGCACAGGCTGACATTCCAGTTGTTTGCTCAGTCGCCGCCATTTGCCCACCTCGGCGCGGTGTTCCGCAATTTCTACTGGGACGGGCCGCTTCGTTTCGTCCACAAGGCGGCCGGGCTGTCGGATCAGGTGCTGACCGACAAGGCATCCGGAGACCAGGACAGTTCAGTCGAAAAGTGGTTCGCCAACAACCAGCCGATGCTGCCGCAGGATCTGAAATCAGCCTGAGGGCAGGATCCATGAAGACCGGTGCCACCCTGTCTCCCATTGCAACTGCATTTGCGCATCATTACCGGGCGTTCTTCAACACAGTAGCCATATAAAGTTTATTCACCGGAGAATTCGATTCATGGTACACAGCAGAATTCGAGCGTTCAACACCGCGGAAACTTATCCGGAACAGAACCTCAACAACGACCTGGCACAGGCGGTAGTCGCCAAAGGTACCATGGTTTTTGTGCGGGGCCAGATCGGACAGGATCTGGATACCTCAGAAAGCGTCGGCATCGGCGATCCTGTGGCCCAGACGCAGCAGGCGATGCGCAACATTAAAATCTTGCTGGAAGAAAGCGGATCGCAGCTGTCACACATCTGCCGCCTGGTGGTTTATTTGACCGACATCCGCTATCGCGAAGACGTGTATCGCGCTATGGGGGAATATCTGCAGGGTGTGCATCCGGTGTCCACCGGGTTGGTGGTACCTGCGCTGGCTCGGCCCGAGTGGCTGGTGGAAATCGAAGCCACCGCCGTGATCCCGGACTGAAGATAAGGAGTCTGTCAGACTTAGGTTGTTTCTACTGCGCTTGTGGGAAATCGGCTCATTTTCCCGCTAATTTTCGTTAAATAGGTACACTATTCTCCTCAAATTCTCGAAAAACTGATCTCGATTTCCCACAATGCTCGCTACGAACACCTAAATCCGACAGACTCCTAGGAGCCACACAATGACTTTTTCCATAGTTGCCCGTTGTGAAACTACCGGCATGTTCGGCGTGGCCGTGACATCATCCTCACCGGCCGTGGCGGCGCGCTGTGCTTACGCTCGTGCCGGCGCCGGCGCTGTAGCCAGTCAGAACATCACCGACCCGACCCTGGGTGCACGGGGTCTGGACCTGCTGGCAAGCGGGGCGGACGCGGAACAAACCATAGCCATACTTCGCGATACCGGAAAATATATTGAGTACAGGCAAGTCCTGGCCGTGGATTCAAACGGCGGGTCCGCGGTTTATTCCGGCCCCAACGTGCTGGGCATCCACGCCCATGCCATGGATGAAAATGTAGCCAGCGGCGGCAACCTGCTGGCTTCGGAGCGGATTCCCGAAATGATCGTCAATGCATTCGTTGGCGCCAGCGGCGATATAGGCGAGCGCATTCTCAAGGCCATGGAAACGGGAGTTCAGGCCGGTGGAGAAGCCGGGCCGATCCATTCCGCCGGCCTCAAGCTCGTTCGCGACGTGCCCTGGCCGGTGGCGGACCTGCGCGTCGACTGGACGGAACAATGCCCGATTGCGGCTCTGCACAAACTCTGGGAGATCTACGGCCCGCAACTGGAAGACTACGTCACCAGAGCCCTGGATCCGCGTGCCGCACCCAGCTACGGTGTAGCGGGGGACGAGTAAAGTTCCCCGCTCTTGTTCCCGACCGATTACTGCGGTCTGAGAATGCGCACCCGACTTAGATCAAAAAAGGTTCCTGACACCTTTTTTATTCGATGCGCTGGTCAATATACGTAAATTCGGGGCTGAAGCAGTTGTGGTATCGCTGGGTGTGGATACATTCGAGACGGACCCGATCAGTTTCTTCAGACTGAAATCAGAAGACTTTACGACCTACGGCGGTGCCATCGCCAGTCTCGGGCTGGCCACACATTTTGTCATGGAGGGCGGTTATGATGTCGACGAAATCGGACTGAACACCGTAAACGTATTGCAGGGATTCGAAGGCGATTAACCCAGGGGCACCTCAAAAAATGCAGGCTGGACCCTTCCAAACCGGGATCCGAATCTTTATCCGGGATCGGTTCGATTCATCAGTGCGTCGATCAACTCGGGTACCGGCCGGTCGCCCAGGCCGTCGGCCACGGCGCGTTCGAAAGTTCGGTGAATGGCGTCGGCGGCGACGGAAGATACTTCCAGATGTTGCGCAAGGTTCGTGTAGTACCCGGTGTCCTTGGTGCTGTTGGCAATAGAAAACCTGAAGTTGCCCACATCGCCGTGCCGAATATAAGGCGCGAGGCGTTTCAGCGCGGTACTGTCCCCGCCGCCCGTGGTCAGTACCTCGATAAAGGTTTCGGTATCCACGTTGCTTCTGGTGGCACTGACCACGGCCTCACACAGCAATACGCAGTTACCGAGGGATATGAAATTGTGCAACAGCTTGAGAGTGGCGCCGGCTCCCCGGGGTCCGGCGTGGTAGATGTTCTCGGCAAACGTTTCCAGAACTGGCCGCACCTGTTCGAGCACTGTTGCCTCTCCCCCGACCATGACATTGGCTTGACCCAGTTCCGCTTCCCTGGGGGTTCGGGTCAGCGGTGCGTCGAGGAATCCGGCACCGGTTTCCTCGATCTTTGCGCCCATCGCCCGGCTGACGTGGGGTTCTACGGTCGAACAGTCAACCACCGTTTTATAAGGGCCCAGTCCCTCTAAAAGCCCTGGTCGACCGACGACGATTTCCTCGACCTGCGGCGAGCCGGTGACGCACATGACAATGACATCGCTGTGCCGCGCGATATCTGCGATATTGCTGTTCGAACTGGCGCCCAACTCGTACAGGTCATCGACCAGCTGGTTGCCGGGGTGTTCGAGAAAAAGCAGGGGATATCCGGCTAGTGCAATATTTTTCGCCAGGCCGTGGCCCATGATACCGACACCAATGAAGCCGATTTTTTGGGTATTGCGCACCACCGCCTACTTCCCTTTCCATACCGGGTCACGTTTTTCCGTAAAAGCCCGTGGGCCCTCCATAAAGTCCTCCGAATTGAGCATCCGCTGATAAATCGGCAGCTTCTCGTTGTCAGGCCTGCTTTCCGAAAACGCTTCCTCGAGGGGCAGGTTGTAGATGGCCGGCATGATTTCCTTGAGTGCCTGCATAGCCAGCGGTGCATCGTTCGCAATCTGGTGAGCCAACTCCCGTGCGCGCTCCATAGCGCCGTTTCGCGGTGTAATCTCGTGCACCAGGCCCCAGTGCTTTGCCTCGGAGGCGCTCATATGCCTGCCGGTCAGCATCAGTTCCATGGCTACGTTATAGGGGATCCGGCGCGGCAGGCGCTGCACTGCACCGGCGTCCGGTAGAAAGCCTCGCTGCAATTCGGGCAGGAAAAACTCCACGTGTTCAGCCGCGACGATGATGTCTGATGCCAGCGCGATCTCAAAACCGCCGCCCACCGCGGCACCGTTGACGGCGGAGATGACCGGTTTGTACAGGTCCCAGAACTCCGACAAACCGGCAAAACCTCCCGGCGCATTCATGGAATCGTTCAGGGCTTCCTCGTTGCTCTCCATGGCCGCTATTTCCTTGAGGTCCCATCCCGCCGAGAAGATTCTGTCGCCAGCCCCGGTGATGATGCCGACGCTGAGAGAGGCATCATCCTGCAACATGCAGCAGGCCTCGTAGATCAGGGCGGACACT
Source organism: Arenicellales bacterium (assembly GCA_964196385.1). Lineage (GTDB taxonomy): Bacteria > Pseudomonadota > Gammaproteobacteria > Arenicellales > JAANXG01 > JAHEKE01. The sequence goes on along the minus strand of CAXMTM010000034.1, from coordinate 1,261 downwards.
TCGCTGTTGATGGCGTTTGCCGGGGGACGGTTGATGGTGATCTCGAGCACCCGGTCGCTACGATCCAAGGTCACAATTTCCGACATGGCTGATTTTTACCTCTGCGCTTGTTGTGTAACACAGTAAATGAATGGTATTGCGTTAGTTTACCTCGTCACGCCACTCCGTATGTACCAATATTGAGGACGAGTTACACTGACCCGTATTTTCCGCCGGTTACTTTCATCCTGCCGTGCACTCGGTCAGGGCCTGATCGAGGATGGAGACGGCGGTGTCGATCTGTTCACGGGTCACGGTCAGTGGCGGCGCGATGCGAAATATATTGGCCATCGAGTGCCGGCCGATATTCAGGCTTGCCCCCAGTTCCAGGCAGCGCCTGCTCACCTCGAAGCCGAGTTTGTGCGCGGGGGCCTTCGATTGCCGGTCTTGCACCAGTTCGACGCCGAGCAGCAACCCTCGCCCGCGGACATCACCGATGGGTTGGTGGTGTTGTTTCAGCGCCAGCAACTGCTCTTTCATGTAGGCGCCGAGTTCCCGCGCGCGCTCCACGAGTGCGTCCCGCACGATGATCTCGACGACCCTGGCGCCGACGGCAGCCGGCAGCGGGTCGGCGGCGTGTGTAGTGTAGAAGATGTAACCCCGATCGTGGCACTGCTGCTCGATCTCCGCCGACGTGATCGTTGCCGACAGGGGCAGGCCCGCACCCAGTGTCTTCGACAGGGTCAGGATGTCGGGTACGACGCCCTCGTGCTCGAACGCGAAGCAGTCTCCGGTGCGGCCGAGGCCGGTCTGCGCCTCGTCGAGGATCAACAGCATGCCGCGCTCTGTACACTTGTTCTTCAGTGCTTTGAGGTATCCGGGCGGTAATTCGATGATCCCGGCTGAGCTTAGAATCGGTTCTGCGATGACTGCCGCATAGCGCCCGACGGACTGTCGGTCCAGCATCTGGAACCCGAAGTCGAGTTCCCCCTGCCAGTCATAATCTCCATCGACCGCGAACGGGGACCGGTACGCATCGGGCGTCGGCAGTGCTAACGCACCAGGCAGTGTCGGGCCGTAGCCCTGCCTTGCACCATTGAAGGTGCTGGACGCGGCGCCGCCAGTCACTCCGTGCCAGGAACGGTCGAAGGCCACCACCTCGAAGCCACCGGTGATCATCTTCGCCATTCGCAGCGCCGCCTCGTTGGACTCGCCACCGGTGCTGAGTGGAAGTATTTTAGAAAGCGACCCGGGCAGGATGCCGGCAAGCGCTGCACAGAGC
>CAXMTM010000033.1:0-2246 GCA_964196385.1 Arenicellales bacterium | reverse complement strand
AGTGGTGGCGTTCATACCGCTGCTCATGATAGGCGGGCACCGGGGCCCTATATTCGCCCAGATTCCGATGATCGTCATTCCGGTGCTCCTGTTTTCCCTGGTGGAGTCAAAACTCATCCTGCCCGCCCACATGAAGCACATAAAGATCAAGACCGACGCAGAACTTGGAGGGTTGCAGCGGGTCCAGCGCGGTATCGCCGACGGCCTGGAGCGCTTTATTCGCACCGTCTACCAGCCCATGCTCGCACGCGCTCTACAGCGGCGTTTACTGACTCTGACAATGTTCATCGGCGCGGCCGTCATCATTGCCAGCGTGGTCATCAGCGGTCGCTTTGGTTATACCTTTTTCCCGAGAATCGAGAGTGAAACCGCCCGGGTGACACTGGTCATGCCCGAGGGCACGCCAGTGACTGAAACCACCAGGCATATTCAACGTATAGGAGCCGCGGCCAAAGAGTTACGGGATAAATACACCGACCCGGATTCTGGTCAATCCGTGATTCGCCAGATTCTGCTCAGCATAGGGTGGACCGCCAGACGCAGCCGCACCGGTGGCGTTGCCGGACGACCCAACCTGGGGCAGGTCAGCATGGAGCTGGTGCCGCCGGAGGACAGGATACTGAAGATCGGTGCATCCGATCTGATCCGGGAACTACGGGACCTGGCAGGCACAATACCGGGGGCGAAGGAATTAAGTTTTCGTGCGGAGATCGGCCGGGGCGGCGACCCTATTGACGTGCAACTTGCGGGCCAGGATTTCGAGCAACTGTCGATGGTGGCTGAACTGGTGAAAGCGCGGCTAATGGAGTATCCGGGCATTTTTGACATTCAGGACACGATAGAGGACGGCAAGGATGAAATAAAGCTGGCCATCAAACCCGCGGCGGAACTTCTGGGCCTCAATGCGGAAGACCTGGGCCGGCAGGTCAGGCAGGCCTTTTTCGGCGCCGAAGTACAGCGAATTCAGCGCGGCCGGGAAGATGTACGGGTGATGGTGAGATATCCTGAACAACAACGCCGGTCGATAGACAGCTTGTATCAAATGCGAATTCGCGCACCGTCCGGCGCCCAGGTACCCTTCGCTAATGTCGCCGATGCGGAAGTCGGCCGGGGTTATTCAACGATCCGGCGCATCGATCGCAACCGGGTGGTCAACGTGCGCGCGGACGTCAATAAAAAACTGGGCAATGTGCCCCAGATCGTGGCCGATCTGCGTTCCTACCTGGACGGCCTGCGCGGAAGTTATCCGGCTGTCCGCTACACCTTCGAAGGGGAACAGCGTGAACAGAGTGACTCGTTCGGCAGCTTGTACTTCGGGGCGCTGTTTGTCCTGTTCGCAATATACTCGCTGCTCGCCATCCCGTTCAGATCCTACCTGCAACCCATTATCGTAATGCTGATCATCCCGTTCAGTATCGTTGGGGCCATACTGGGGCATATGATCATGGGTATGAACCTCAGCATTATGAGCATTATGGGCCTGCTGGCGCTGGCCGGCGTCGTCGTCAATGACAGCCTGGTACTGGTAGACTGGATCAACCGCCGGCGCCGGGAGGGGGTCGAACTGATCGACGCCGTGCGTAACGCCGGCGTGGCGCGATTCAGGGCGATCCTGTTGACTTCACTGACCACATTTGCCGGGCTCATGCCGCTGATCTTCGAGAAAAGCACGCAGGCACAGTTTCTGATCCCCATGGCGGTATCGCTGGGGTTCGGTATATTGTTCGCTACATTCATCACCCTGATCCTGGTCCCGGTATGCTACCTGTTGCTGGAAGACGTTATCCACCTGTTCAGGCCGCGCCCGGCGAGAGCATCTGCGTAACTTCCCGAAATACCTGATCCTATACGTGCGCACATGCCGGGCAATATGCGCGCTCATCTGCCTGCATTAGAAACCATTACCCGATAACCAGCGCATGGCACTCTAATTACAGACCGCTTCTTAGGGGGATGAATTACTTAAATGGACTACTCTTTGATACAGTTCAGTGTTTTCGCGATCTTCATACCGGCACTCATGCTACTGGGGCCAGGAACCCCATTTCACCCTGACGGTCTCGAAGACTTTAAGTAATGAAAAGGGCGAAGTCCCACCACCCCGGCTAAGATCTCAAGTCGTCTGTGTTGGGTCGTTCTGAGACCTTGATGTTGCGGCGCAACAACCAGTACTCATCCTCGAAAGGAAGGTCCGAAAAGGACAAAGTGCGGACCAAGCTGCTGCACTGCAGCAAGAGTGAAGCCCG
>CAXMTM010000032.1:0-1579 GCA_964196385.1 Arenicellales bacterium | reverse complement strand
TTCGATACACCAGCCGCTTCCATCGCAAGTGTATTGAACCAGGCGGTGTGGCCCCCCGTTTCATCCTCGATAAAAGCCGGGCGGTCTGGAATAAGCTGGTCGAGAAACTCACGTGTCAATGTCTCCGGAGCAAACGCTGGCATGGTCCACCCTGTTGCAATGAACCAATCACGGTCTTTGGGATAGTTCGCGATGCACTCCTTCAGTGCGTCGATGGTCTGCTCTTCAGTGGGTTCATAGAAAGTCCCCGGCAGACCACAAAATGCGCGCTTGGGCATGACCAGTGCAGGGTGTATATGTGTGTCGCCAATTCCGGGCATTGCGAAGCCGCCTGCGAGGTCGATTACTTCGGTACCGTCACCAGTCACGGCCTCTACTTCCGCATTGGAACCCACTACCAGGAACTTGCCGTCTTTGATCGCCACCGCTTCGGCCCATGGCCTGGCCTCATCAACAGTGTATATCCTGCCGTTGGTATAGACAGTATCAGCGGATATTGTCGGATCAGCCGGGGCCGCCGCGGCTACTGTTTCCGGCGCTGCTTCATTTCCCGCCGGCGAGCAGGCGGTGATGCCCAGCAGGATCAGAATGGCGAATTGTGAGCGAATAATCATCGGTATGTATCTCCAATAAACGGTGGATCTGGTGTAAAGGACGAAAGGACGCTTCGGGGTATTGCTTCGGGCTTGTTTTTCGTCAATTGCTCAGAAGGCGTGAGCATTCAAAACGACGCCAGCCAGATCAGGTGAAGCCGCCTGAATTCTCAATCGTTCCCGAACAGGAAATCGAACACAGCCTTGCCCATGCCGCCTTCGCTCATGCATTGTTCGAAGGAATGCCCGACCCCCGGCAATACCTGGAAGTCATAGCGGGTGTCCAGATTATAGGCATGCGCAGCGGTGCTCATGTGCCTGATCCAGCGCTGGGCGCGCTCCAGGCGATGAATTCCCTGCCCATGGTCGAGGCGTTTCGATGTCATAAAAGTCTCGTCCCTGACTACGTCATGCTCACCGACCAGGACGGAAACGGGAACCGACAGCAGCTCCGGCAGATTGAACCGGACATCGGGTAACGCATCGATCTGCCCTAATCCGTGGGGAAACGGGATTGTGATATCTGGAAAAGTGTACCAACCGGGCGCCCCCAGCACCGCTCGTTCGACCCGGTCGGGCCGTGCCATCATGTAGCGGTGAACGAACTGGCCGCCACCGGAAAAACCGAACATGTGGTAACGGCTGGTCGTTACGCGGGTCAGTGCGTGTACCTCCTCCAGTATGGCGCCCAGTGCTTCATCGGGTCTCAACCCACGGCCGTCGCAGGCCAGTCGCATGTAATCGAAATAGAATTTGCGTGAAAACAACGGTGCAACCAGCACGCAACCGGTGCGCTCGGCAAACGGCACAAACAGACCGGCCATTTCCAGCGCGTTACACAAGACTCCATGCATTGCGACGAAAATCGGCGAATTCGGGCGGCAGGTGCCTGGAACGTACAGGAAGTATGGTCTGCTGTCGTCACTCCCGACGGTAAAGCGACGTAACCGGTTTCCGATTCTTGGAAGTTGGGCAGCGCCTGTTTT
>CAXMTM010000031.1:0-4386 GCA_964196385.1 Arenicellales bacterium | reverse complement strand
ACCCGGTAGTTGTTGTCATTGACAGTCAGATTTCCTTCAGCTTTCATGCGCGTGAAGGAGTAGTAGTACGAGGCGTTGCCCGGTGTTTCACTTTTCGGGCTCAGGCCCGAGTCACCATGTTGCACGGCAGGCCGCCTGCTTTGCAGATTGAGATCCAGGCTGAACGCATCGCTGACTGCGGTCAGCCGAACGGCGAAGCAGACGGCACAACCGTCCGCGGGAGCGGCGGCCATTTGCCAGTCCTCCAGCCAGGCCGTGAACGGTTCGTGATCGACCCCGGCCAACCCCACGGCGCCCCGGGCAAAGCGTTCGTCACTGTAAAATTTCTCCGCGCTTACATCGGTGACTGCAACATGGGCCAGCCAGGCCTGGTTCGTGGCCCAACGGGAGGGATGCGTGGGAGGTTTGGGGGACAGCGCATTGCGGAACAGGGTGAATTGAAAGCCAAAGCGGCGGCCGGCCGGGTCTTCAACGTTGCCGGTGACATACCACCACTCATTCCTGAAGTCGGGGTGCGCGCCGTGGTCGCGGGGAAAATTGAACTCAACGGGATGCAGTGCCTGGCTGAACCCGGCGGCGTCATCGGAACCAAGGAAGGCCTTGACCGATAATGAGGCGGGCGCCGGTGGTGCGGATGACGAACAACCGAAAATAGTAAAAATCAACCCCGCAATAAGTGGAACCCATAGTCTGCGCATACCAGGCCCGCATTTCTCACGGGATTGACGAGCCCTCACTTGATCTTTGAATCCACAGGCCACTACTTCACTCGGAATGGTATTCCCCTCCTGCAGTTAATGGCCTGTGAATCCAAATCTCTGCGTGATCATCTCGCCACCCCGTAAGAATTGCGGGCTTTCCAGGCGGTCACACGAGATCGCGTTTTACTCGTTTGTCCCAGCTTCGCTGGAATACGTTGCGGACGCCTTCAAAGGCCTCGATATGGCCATTGATGTAAAAATAGTCCTGATCACATCGCATCTCGGTAGTGGTTTCCGTGCGCACCGACCACTGGTCTCGGGCCAGGGTCTGCGTCCAGTGGATGTTGGCGACACTGGTGCAAGGATCGGAGGGGTGGATGCGGTAGCGCTCACGGGCCTGCTGGCCGGAGACCAGATCGTGTACGGAATTTCTGTATTCGCCGAAATCATCGTCGATATGCATGACAGACTCCCCGGTCACGAAGTCCGTTTCGTATTTTCTGATATTGGATGGCGGCCGCAGCATTTCCATCTGCAGCGGCGGCGCGGTAACGGCGGCATCGAGCACCGGCGGATCATCGTCGACGCCTGACCGCAGCGGTAGTGTCAAGGTGCTTGTTCCTGAAAAAATCGTGGCGGCAACGTGTTGCGGTGACGGCCAGATGAGCGGCCAGTATGCGGTGGATACGGCCACTCTTAGCTTGTTCCCGGTCTTTACACGATAGGCGATATCGTCGAGCCGGACCCGGATGCGGTAGGTTTCTCCGGGCTGCAGGGGTTGTGGGTTTTGGTGGCTGTTGCGGTGACACAGATTGAGCACACCGTACGTAATCCGCGTGGACTCTCCGTTCGGCCACACATCGCATAAGCGCACGGTGATGTGCGCCTGCGGCCGGTCTGCCGCCAGGTCGAGCTCAACAACCGGCGCGCCGAATATTTCAAGGGGTGCTGGCAGTTCATCGCCATCGAACAGCAGCGAACCGGCATCGTCGACGCGCTGATCGGTGGGGCTTTCAGGGCCCTGCCACATGGCGCAGAACTCACCGCAGGCGACACCGGTATTTTGCGGTGAGCACAGTGTCAGCGGTTTACCGGACAAAGCCGATGTAGAGATTCGGCCGGGGTTCAGGGCAAAGACCTGATTGGCGACATGGGCTGATGGCCAATGCCGGTCCGCGACCCACCGGCCTGAACGCGATTCATAAAATGGTTTTGGTGTAACGCTGTCCATAACATAGGTCTGGATGAGGGGTTTGCTCATGACGCCATTGTCTGTCCCTTTGAGCCAGTGGTCCCACCAATCGAGCGAATCCTGTAAAAAACCAATAGCGGGCTCGGGTCTGGCAAAATGGGGGTATTGATGGATCCACGGTCCGATCAAACCTCGTGTCGGACATTCGAGACCAGTCAGCAATCTTGGTACGGCATTGGAGTACGCATCACCCCAGCCGCCGATGGCATATACAGCGGCTTGTATATCGGAGAAATTTTCACACACCGATCCGTGTTTCCAGAATGCGTCGCGGTGGGGGTGCAGCAGCCAGTTTTCGATCAGCAGCGGGGTATGCTCCAGCCGCTGCATCCATGTGTTGCGCCAGCCGTCCCCAACCAGAACCGGATCCGGCGGGCGTGATGAGAATGAAAACATGGTAGACGCCCAGCCCAGATTTTCCATCAGCATCGCACCGCCCTTGTAGTGGATATCATCGCCGTAGCGATCATCCGTCGAGCACAGTGTAATGATGGCTTTCAGTGCGGGCGGTCGCCGCGCCGCAACCTGCAGAGCGTTGAATCCCCCCCAGGATATCCCCATCATGCCGACGTTACCGTCACACCAGGGCTGCGCAACGATCCATGTAATGACATCCAGCGCGTCATCCTGTTCCTGCTGCAGATATTCATCGAACATCAAACCTTCGGATTCGCCGTTTCCCCGCATGTCGACCCGCACCCCGGCATAACCGTGTCCGGCGTACCAGGGATAGGTGAGTTCGTCGCGGACTGCGGTACCGTCCCGTTTGCGATAAGGCAGGTATTCCAGGATCGCCGGCACGGGGCTGCGTGCGGCATTCTCGGGCATCCACAGGCGGGCAGCCAGGCGGCAACCGTCGCTGAGTCTTATCCAGGTATTTTCAATTTCCTTAATACGTAAAGGAAATTTGGAGACAACCGAAGGTTCTGACATATTTTGTTTCCGCTACTCGTATCGGAGGGCATTGGCGGGCGGCGTTGCGGCCATCCGCAATGCGGGATATAACCCGGCTGCCAGTGCGGCCACGATACTCAAAACCAGCGCCGTAATCCAAGGCTCGACGTTAAAAGACAGCTCCATGGACCAGCCAAATGAGCGCCGGTTGATAATGAATATGAGCACCCAGGCCGTTACCAGACCAAGCGGGCAGGCGATGAAACCCGCGATCAGCCCCATCAACCCGCTTTCGGCGGTGATCAGTCCCCACAGTTGGCGGGGTGTGAGGCCGGTGGCCCGCAGCACCGCGAATTCCTTTGCACGCTCGAGTTGAATTGCCGTCAGTGCACTCAGTATCCCGACCACGGCAATAATGACGGCCAGCAACCGCAGAATATCCGTGATGGTGAAAGTGCGGTCAAAAATTTGCAGAGACCGCTCCCGCACGGTCCGGTTGCTGCGCGCTCTGAGCGTTCGGTTTATCAAAGGGTTCTGTTTCAGGCGGTCCACGAACGCCTCCGGGTCTGCCTGTTCCGTCAGATAGAGTGCGAACGATGAAACCACCGGATCGTTCCAGTGGCGATCGTAGATCGAACGATGCATGACGACGATGCCCTGGTCGGAGCCGTAGTCGTAAAACACGCCGCTGATTTCAAATGCTTTCTCGCCACTGTCCGTTGGCAGCACGATGTCGTCTCCCACCAGCAGATCATGACGATACGCGTAAGGTTCGGAGATGATTACCGATTCGTGCCGGGAAAACCTGGGCCAGACAGCGTCGTTTTCCCGGTGCACCAACTGGTAGCTGCGGAAGGCGGTGCGATCGAGCCCTGCCGCGTAGAGTTGAATAAAACCCGTCTCGTCCTGCAGTGTTACCCACCGGCCCGTACTTACGTTGGCGACCTCGGGCAGCAGGGCAATATCGCCAATCAGATCCCTGTCGATTCCCGATGCCTGATGACTTTGCTGCTGGGCAACGTATATATCCGCGCGCAGAAAGTTGTTCAGCCAGTGTTCCACCGACCCGCGAAAGCTCGAAATCATGACGCTGACGCCGACTACCGCGGACACTGCAATGGCAAGAGCAGCCACGGCCACCTGGGTCCTGCTCAGCGAAGACAGAACTCCCCGACTCGCCATCCGCCCCACTACGCCCAGGTGGCGGAACAAAATCGGTGCAAACCACTTCAGCAGTATCACCATCACCGCGGGGGTGACCAGGGCGAACCCCATGATGATCATGAACAAGGCGCCAAAACCCGCAACGATGCTGTGCCCTGACAGCAGCAAAATAACCGCCGCTGCACACCACGAGGCAGTTCCCCAGATCAATAACCGGGAGTGTCGCCGCCGTACCTCACCTTCCGCCCGGGATCTTGTCGCGTTGACCGCCGGCGTGGTGCGCATCGCCTCCCATGCAGGAATACATGCCGCGGCCACGGTGACTCCAAAAGCCAGGACGCCCGCTTTTGCAAAACTCCCGGCGGTTAACGAGAC
>CAXMTM010000030.1:0-5146 GCA_964196385.1 Arenicellales bacterium | reverse complement strand
AGATGCGAGTACCCCTTGGCGTGGTCGGGATCATTTACGAGTCCCGGCCCAACGTGACGGCGGACGCGGCCGGCTTGTGCATCAAGTCCGGCAACGCGGCGGTCCTCAGGGGTGGATCCGAAGCCATTCGATCCAACCTGGCCATTGCAGGATGTATTTCCCAGGGCCTTGAAAAAAGCGGATTACCCGACACTTCGGTGCAGGTAGTCAGTATTGTGGACCGTGCTGTGGTGGGCGGGCTGCTGGCTTCGCCCGAGTACATAGATGTGATCATTCCACGCGGCGGTAAAGGGTTGATCGATCGGGTCAGCATGGAATCGACGATCCCGGTGATAAAGCACCTGGATGGCGTCTGCCACGTATATATTGACTGTCAGGCGGATATCGACAAGGCGATCGCCATTGCCTTCAACGCCAAGACGCAACGCTATGGAACTTGTAACACGCTGGAAACTCTTTTGGTGGCGGAGAATATCGCCCCCCACGTGCTGCCCCGACTGTGCGAGGCGTATACGCAAGCGGGGGTTGAATTGCGGGGATGTGCCGCCACGCGGGTTTTGTGCCCGGGTACAGGCGCCGCCACAGAAGAAGACTGGGCTACGGAATACCTCGGCCCGGTCCTCTCCATCCGTATCGTTGATGGCCTGGATGCGGCCATGGACCACATCGAACAATACGGTTCACACCATACCGATGCCATCGTTACCGAAAACTTCACCAGCGCGCAGCGCTTCCTGCGGGAAGTCGATTCCAGCTCCGTAATGGTCAATGTGTCCACCAGATTCGCGGACGGTTTTGAGTACGGCCTGGGAGCGGAGATCGGGATCAGCACCGACAAGCTCCATGCACGGGGGCCGGTGGGGCTGGAGGGACTGACAACGCTGAAGTATATCGTCACCGGTGAAGGCCAGATAAGGACGTGACCCGGGAGTCATCACGACATGGCACCTCGAAAAATGAGGATTTTCGTGCGAGAGCAAGGAAGCCCCGCGCGCAGAACCGCAGTGTATATGACATATATGAGGAGTCGAGCACGGGCCTGACACGGCAATCGTGTGAAATGACCATTCTTCGAGGTGCCATGCAACTGAGGGATTGGCCCGGTTGATCGGAATAGTTGGCGGTACCTTCGATCCAGTTCACAATGGGCACATCTGCCCGGTCTATCGCCTGAGTAAGGATATTCCTTTTGACAGGGTCCTTTATGTTTTGAGTGCGCGACCGCCCCACAGGACCACCCCCGCGGCTTCCATCCACCACCGCTATCGGATGCTGGAACTGGCGCTGGAACCCTACCCCCTGTTTGAGGCCAACGACCAGGAGATATACAGATCCGGTCCATCTTTTACCATATGGACGTTGCGAAGACTGCGGCAACAGTATGAGGACCACTCGCTGTGTCTGATTCTGGGCCTGGATGCGTATCTTGGTATTCACAAGTGGCACCGGTGGCCGGACATAGCGGCTATGGCGAATATCATCGTGTTGACCAGACCCGGCTGGAAATTCGCGGATGGAATCGATGGTGGTGACGCGCGGCAAATATGCGTCCGCGGGTCGGGCGTCGTGATGTTTTGGGGTTCCCTTGAAATGCCCATCGCATCGACGGATATAAGGCGGTGTATCGGCATGGGTGAAGATATGGGCGGACAGATGCCGTCCGCGGTGCTGAACTACATTCACGAAAATAATATTTACGGTGCGAACAGTCCATGAATGACGAAATCATGCAAGTTAAAAAACTCAGGAATCTGGTGGTGGAGATTCTGGAAGATATGAAGGCCTATGACGTCAAAGTACTTGATGTTAGCCAATTGACCGATGTTACGGACTTTATGGTCATTGCCAGTGGAACCTCTGTGCGTCATGTCAAGTCCGTGGCAATCCGGGTCCGCGATGAGGTTCGTGAAAAAACCCGGGTGCGGCCAATCGGTGTTGAGGGTGAGGATCAGGGAGACTGGGTTTTGATCGATCTGGGCGATATCGTCGTTCACATCATGCATCCGGATACCAGGGAATTCTACGATCTGGAACGGTTATGGAATCGGGAGGTCGAGGAACTGGTCCGCCTGAACAGGGAAAAATCGGACTAGTCCAATAATGAGATAACACGTCGGTTCTTTTGTTGTACAGAGTTATTGCGCAATTGCCGCAGTGCGGGCGCAACGTGAGGAAAACTCAGCTATATCGCGGCGAGGGCACCGCCTCTACGGTTCATCGGTGCGGGGTGGCGTTACTGCTGTAGGAGGCGCGCCCCGCGCCGATTTTATTCGACACGTCATACAATCGTTACATTCAGAGCCTCCTTAATTTTGTGAAGATCATATTAATTGCAATCGGTGCGCGCACCCCGGTGTGGATACAGCAGGGATTTATGGAATATGCACAGCGCTTGCCCCGGCATTGTTCTCTCGATCTGGTAGAAGTCCCGGCCGTCAGCAGGAAGCACGGCAACGTCGGTAAAATCAGGCGGGAGGAGGGAAGACGATTACTGGCCAGGATCCCGAAAGACTGTCATGTCGTTGCATTGTTCGAAGACGGTATCGATGTTTCAACAAAAATGGTGGCGGACGCGCTGCACGGATGGATGGGGTCGGGACGCGACGTTGCGCTCCTGGTAGGCGGTGCCGACGGCATGAGTGAGGAGTGCCGTGAGCGGGCCGACAGTTGCTGGTCTCTGTCTTCATTGACTTTCCCCCATGCCCTGGTTCGGGTCATTGTCGCGGAGCAGCTTTTCCGCGCCTGGTCGATGTTGTCACATCACCCGTATCACCGTGGGTGAGTCAATTCAGTTCTACCTGGCGTCGGCGTCGCCGCGCCGACGGGAACTGCTGGCGGGGGCGGGGTTGCACTTTGACGTCGTCAGTGTCGGTCTGGATGAATCCGATGACCCTGGAGAAGACCCGGCCGGTTTCGTGGCCAGAATGGCGCGTGAAAAAGTCTGCCTGGCGGCTGGACTGGTCTCTGCGGGAGGCAGGCGGGAATTGCCGATACTGGCGGCCGACACCTGCGTCACTATCAATGGTCTGATCCTGGGCAAACCCGACGACATGGTTCACGCAAAGGAAATGCTTTGTGACCTGTCGGGAAAAACTCACCAGGTGCTCACCGCGGTCGTCTTGAAGAGCGGGGGGGCGATCTGGCAAAAATTGAGCCGGAGCCGGGTAACCTTCGAGGTGTTGTCGCCGCGGGATATCGACGCATACTGTGCCAGCGGAGAACCCTCGGACAAAGCGGGGGCATACGCCATCCAGGGGCTGGGTGCCGCTTTTGTTAAACGTATGGAAGGTAGTTACACTGGGGTGGTTGGATTACCTATGTACGAGACGCGTTGTCTCCTCAAGAAAATTGGAATCGACTGGCTGTGAGTGAAGAAGTCCTGATTAATATTACTCCTCAGGAAACCCGCGTAGCGGCGATCGAGAACGGTATGTTGCAGGAAGTACACATTGAGCGCACCCAATTCAGGGGAATCGTAGGCAACATCTATAAAGGTAAAGTGGTGCGGGTCCTGCCCGGCATGCAGGCTGCTTTTGTGGACATCGGCCTGGAGCGGACCGCTTTTCTACACGCTGCGGATATAGGCCATCGTAGCGACAATGGACACAACGGGCTCGGCGAGGTGGAGGACTCTCCACCTGCGATCAATGAACTGCTGTGCAACGGGGAGGAACTGGTGGTGCAGGTACTCAAGGACCCTCTCGGTAGCAAGGGGGCGAGGTTGACCATGCAAACCAGCATCCCCGCGCGATACCTGGTCTATCTTCCGGCTGGCGACCACATCGGGGTGTCACAGAAGCTTGAGCAGGTGGAGGATCGCGACCGGCTCAGGCGAACGGTATCCGAACTCGCAGGAAATGAAGGCGTCGAAGGCGGGTTCATCATCCGTACCGCCGCCGATCTTGCCAGCGAGGAAGAAATGCGGCTCGACGTTTGTTTTTTGAACAAAGTGTGGCAAAAAGTCAGGGCAGCGACAAAGATCGCGACTGCACCAGCGCTCATTCACAAAGATATTCCCCTGGCCATGCGTACAATGCGCGATCTGGTCAGTGAAAATGTCGAAAAAATTCGCATAGACTCCCGGGAGACCTTTGAGAAAGCGCTGAACTTTGCGCAAGACCTCATCCCGGAGGTGGTCGACAGGATTGAGTATTACCCCGGTGAACGACCCATTTTCGACTTGTATTCCGTAGAGGATGAGATACTGCGGGCGTTGTCGAACAAGGTCCCGCTCAAGTCCGGGGGCTACCTGGTCATTGAACAAACTGAGGCGATGACCACGGTGGACGTCAATACCGGCGGATTCATCGGCCGGAAAACTCTGGAAGAGACCCTGTTCAAGACAAATCTGGAGGCTGCCCAGGCCATTGCGAGGCAACTTCGACTGCGCAACATCGGGGGCATTATCATTATCGATTTCATCGATATGGAAGATCCGGAGCACCGCCGCCAGGTCATGCGGGCTCTGGACAAAGCGCTGGCCAGGGACCGGATAAAAACATTTGTCACCGAGATGTCGACACTGGGACTGGTGGAGATCACACGAAAACGGACTCGGGAAAGCCTGGAACGTGTACTGTGTGAACCTTGCCCAGTATGTAGTGGTCATGGTGTACAGAAGACCCCGCTGACAATCTGCTACGATATTTTTCGGGAAATCCTGAGGGAATCGCGCCAGTTCGAAACCGATGGTTTCATGGTGCTGGCGTCTCAGGTGGTGATAGACATGCTGCTGGACGAAGAAGCGACCAGTCTGGCCGATCTGCAAGAGTTCGTTGGCAAGCCCATCCGGCTGCAGGTGGAGGTGATGTACCATCAGGAAGAGTACGATGTGGTTCTGCTCTAGGAACCTGTCCAAGAATAGAGAGCCTACTGCGGAAAGGCCCTTTTGGCCCATTTTTCCGCTCATTCTTGTCAAATATGAATAACTATTCTCCTCGAATGATCGAAAAACCGGACTCAAAATGGCTTCCCCTCGCTACGGCTTCTATTCTCGGACAGGCCCCTAGCCCGCATTTCTCACCAGGCGGCTATGAGTAATCATTAAAGCATTGCAGGTAATGAGGTTTTAGGTTTTGACTGATAAACAGACTGTATCGGCAACGCCTATCCCGGCCCTGGCTGGTCCAGGCGCAGTTGAACTTGG
>CAXMTM010000029.1:0-4017 GCA_964196385.1 Arenicellales bacterium | reverse complement strand
ACATCCGTGGTGGTGACCCATGATGTCGCCGAGGGATTGAGTATCGCAGACAAGGTGTTTTTGCTTGGGGACGGTCGGGTGGCCAGCCAGGGCACGGCCGCCGAGATGCAGGAGTCGACTGTCCCGGAGGTCCGGCAGTTTGTCGACGGACTACCGGATGGGCCTGTTGCCTATCACTTTCCCGCCGGAGAATATCTTGCCGACCTGTCACAAGAGAGCGCGCGGTGAATACCGTAACAGCCCTCGGCAAGTGGACCCTGGACAACGTGCAGCGCTGGGGAAGAGCAGCCATGTTTCTGACTCATATCCTGGCGAGCGTGCCGCCCTTGTTTGGCCGTTTTCATCTGGTTTTGTACCAGATTTTTGCCACCGGCGTACTTACGCTGATAATAATTATGGTATCGGGATTGTTCGTCGGAATGGTGCTTGGGTTGCAGGGTTACAACACCCTGGTAGATTTCGGCGCCGAATCTTCTCTCGGCCTGTTGGTAGCGTTGTCCCTGACCCGTGAACTGGGCCCTGTGCTGACCGCGCTGTTGTTCGCAGGCAGGGCGGGATCGGCGCTAACGGCTGAAATCGGCCTGATGAAAGCAACCGAGCAACTGGCGGCGATGGAGATGATGGCGGTGGACCCGGTCAGCCGCATCGTTGCACCCAGGTTCCTGGCCGGATTTTTGTCCATGCCCTTGCTCGCTGCGCTGTTTACCGCTATCGGAATTTGGGGCGGTTACCTGGTAGGCGCGGGGTTGCTGGGAGTGGACGCCGGGCAGTACTGGTCGGCCATGCAAAACGGTGTGGACGTCTATGACGATATTTTCAACGGTATTATCAAAAGCGTAGTATTTGGTTTCGTGGTGACCTGGATAGCCGTGTTCGAGGGTTATGACGCAACACCCACATCCGAAGGAGTCAGCAGGGCGACGACGCGAACCGTCGTCAACGCCTCGCTTGCCGTATTGGGTCTGGACTTTGTGTTAACTTCTCTTATGTTCGATTAACCCGGATGTCGCAATTCATGTTTAATCTTACCTGTCTATTGACATCACAAGGAATCGTTCCTCGGCCGGGTGGTGTCGCTTATTCGCCACGTCTACGGAAATTTCCTTATGATATCCCTTGTATGAACAATCTCCTGCGCAATCTTTGCGCAAATTAAATAATTATCCGGGTTAAACCATGAAAAGAAGTGTTATTGAATTGTGGGTTGGTGTGTTCGTTGTCGCCGGTCTGGCTGCACTGGCGGTGCTGGCCTTCAAAGTAGGCAACCTGAGTGCCGGGGATATTCGCGACGGTTATAAGGTGACCGCCCCTTTCGGCAACATAGGCGGGCTTTCCGTGAAGGCGCCGGTGACGCTGGCGGGCGTCCGTATCGGCCGCGTATCGGACATTCGAATCGACCGCAATGACTACAGCGCTATCGTGGAAATGACCATAGACAGCAGTTATGACAACCTGCCGCTGGATACCAGTGCGTCCATACTCACCCAGGGGTTGCTGGGCGCTCAGTATGTCGGGCTGGACCCCGGTGCGGAAGAGGAATACCTGAAAGACGGCAGTCAACTGGAGATCACGCAGTCGGCGGTGGTGTTGGAACAACTGATCGGGCAATTGCTGTTCGGAAAGGCGGGAGGCGAGTGATACCCCGGCGCGTCAAGGCGGTTTTCTTCCTGGCGACCGTAGTGTGTGGGTCGGCATTTGCAGGGCCATCGCCGGATTTGCTGGTCCAGGAAACCACCGACAAGGTGCTGAGTGAGTTGAACGCCAATCGCGGCAATCTGCAGGCCGACCCGAGCCTCTTGTACCAGATTGTCGACGAGATCGTGTTGCCTCATTTCGATTTCCAGCGTATGTCCAAGCTGGTACTGGGCAAACACTGGAAGAAAGTGAAAGACAGCCAGCGACAGAAATTTGAGCAGGAGTTCAAGGCACTGCTGGTCCGTACCTACGCGACGGCACTGTTCGAATATTCCGACCAGGAGATCGTGTACAAGCCTTATCGCCGGGAAGAGGGTTCCGATCGAGCGGTGATCAAAACAGTATTGATACCGTCTGACGGACCGGCGATTCCCATAGATTACGCCCTGGCCAAAGGTGGGGGTGATAGCTGGCGCGTTTACGACGTGCGCATAGATGAGATCAGCATGGTCACCAATTACCGCGGTACCTACGGTAAAATTATCGACTCCAGGGGGGTGGATGCGCTCATCGAGTTATTGGCCAAAAAGCGTGAGGCGCTGACTGAGTAATGGCCTTGCAGATCGAGGGCGATGCAGAGTCCGGTTACAGCCTGCACGGAAAACTGACCTACGATACGGTCCCCGGAATATTCGTGCAGGACCTGCGGCTGGCCGGCGAGACCAGAATTAACCTTGCCAGGGTGGAACGTATCGACAGCGCCGGCCTTGCCCTGCTGGTGGAATGGACCTGTGCCGCCCGGCGACAGGACAAGCGGGTTATTCTGGAGCACATTCCGAATTCACTCAAATCACTGATCGTTGTATGCGGTTTGCAGGAAGTATTGTCGGTTGCAGCCGATTAAGTCGGCGATGCTGGATATGAGCACCCCTCCCGCGGTCGCTATCGAGAGTGTCCACAAACGCTTTGGTGCCGTGCACGCGTTGAAGGGCGTCGACTTTTCTATTCGCCAGGGTGAGTTCTTTGGTCTGCTGGGTCCCAATGGCGCCGGCAAGTCTACGCTGATCAACGCACTCGCCGGCCTGGTGCGTCCGGATTCAGGGCGTTTGAAGGTCATGGGCTATGACGTGAATAGCGCATACCGCGATGCCAGGAGGCGGCTGGGCGTGGTGCCGCAGGAACTGGTCTACGATCCTTTTTTTGAGGTGCGGGAAACACTGCGGTTCCAGGCGGGTTATTTCGGCCTGGGCAAAGAAGTAGATCCGTGGATAGATGAGTTGCTGTACGAACTGGATCTGACCGACAAAATCAACGCCAACATGCGGTCCCTGTCAGGGGGTATGAAACGTCGTGTACTGATCGGCCAGGCACTGGTTCACAAGCCACCGGTGATTGTACTGGATGAACCCACCGCAGGGGTGGACGTGGAATTGCGGCGGCAGCTTTGGTCCCTGATAAAAAGGCTGCACAAAGACGGGCACACCATTGTCCTGACCACGCACTATCTGGAAGAAGCCGAGGAACTGTGCGATCGCATCGCCATTATCAACCACGGCGAACTGGTGGCGCTGGATACCAAGGCGGATCTGCTGGGTCGCGGAATTTCAAAGACCCTCCATATTCACACCAGCGAACCGGCTCGAAACCTGCCCCCGGCCCTGTCCAGCAGGATAAAGCGAGTGACCAAAGACCATATTGAACTCAGTTTCAGTCTGCACGAGGATTCTGTAATGCAGGTCCTGGACACCATACGCGATGCCGGTGTACACGTCATCGATATCAGGGTCGAGGAAGACGACCTTGAAGATGTGTTCGTCCAACTCACCCGGGATGGTCATTGATGGCCGGGTGTCTGTGGTTGTTCTGGAAGGAGTTGGTACGCTTCGGCAAAGTCGCTTTTCAGACCGTGCTGGCACCGATCATCACCGCCCTGTTGTATCTGCTGGTGTTCTCCCACGTCCTCGAAGGGCGGGTAAACGTATACGAGGGCGTCGAATACACGGCGTTCCTCGTTCCCGGGCTGATCATGATGTCGGTGATCCAGAACGGTTTTGCGAACAGTTCATCCAGCCTGATCCAGTCCAAGATCACCGGCAATCTCATATTCGTCCTGATCACGCCGATCACCTATCTGGAATTTTTTGCTGCTTACGTTGCAGCTTCGATCGTTCGGGCACTGACTGTGGGCGGCGGTATTTTTCTGGCGGCGATCATGCTGGTCGATGTTCCGGTACACAGTGGTTTTATTATTGTTGCTTTTGCGCTGCTGGGCAGCGCGGTGATGGGTGCGCTGGGTATCATTGCTGCAATCTGGGCGGAAAAGTACGACCAGTTGGCCGCATTCCAGAATTTTGTCATCATGCCGTTGTCGTTTCTGAGCGG